>WALJ01000024.1 GCA_015522885.1 Thermoplasmata archaeon | reverse complement strand
GGCCTACCGCATGCCCGGTTCTGTCTGTCTGGCAAAAAGATGTATCGAAAAAGGGATTGAAGGGAAGGAATGCCTGAAAATGGATGATAAATCCCTGCCAAAATACTATGAGATGCTCATGAGGAGATGAAAAATAGCGAAACCCTTATACGCAATGAAGACCATTTAAGCTCAATATGAAGGGAACTCCCATGCTCTACCTAAGCACCGCCGTGCTCATGCTTATGTTTTTCTCAGCCGTGCCCATGTATCATGCATCCGAGGGCATGCAGGATTTGAGCAAAAGCCCGATAACCCAGCCACAGCCAGCGGTTTACATCAATGGAGACTGGAATGTAACAACTGATACCGTTCGAAGCAATGAAACCATAATACTCAATGGCAATCTGACTGTAGAATCCGGTGCCACTCTGACTTTCAGGAATGTAACATTGATAGTGAATTCGAGCAGTACAAGAGATTACAGGATCGAGGTAAAGAGAGGGGCGACGATGATAATCTCAGACTGGGATAATGACAATACTACAGCCTATGATGGGAGCAACATAACGGCAGCAGATGCCAATTACGGGCTTCTTTTCTGGGTCAGAGATGGGAGCAATTTCAGTATGAACAACAGCGAGCTGCACAGATGTGGTGGCTGGGCCTTGCAGGCATATGACCCTGTGGCATTGACATATGGATTGTACATAGCTACAGACAACGCCACTATAGACCACAACCTGATTTCCAACAATTACATGGGCGTGGTCCTCTACGGTTCGGATGCCACCGTATCCAACAACACGATAACATGGAACAATGACACGGGAATATATGCGGGTTACTGGTCGAATGGAACCATAGAGAACAACTGGATAACATGGAACTACAAATACGGCATATGGGTAACAGGAGGGGGAAGCACAGGAACTAAACCAAGCAATCCGACGATAATAAACAATACGCTTGCCCACACCGGGCAGGATTTGGGAGCTGGGTATGGCGATGGGATTCATATCACATATGCATCGAACCCAATAATAAAAAACACACAGATTCTAAGCACTGGAGAAGATGCTGTTTACTCTGCCGACAACTCCACACCGACCTTGATAAATGTTACAATAGACGGAGCGAATTATGGGATTGCGAGTTCATCTACACGATACATATATATATATAATATGACTGTAGTCAATGCAAATACTGATTTTTCGATAGCGGATTCATATTTTGTTGTTACGAACACCATGTTTAATAAAAGCAATGTTTATATATCCAATGAGTATAGCAATTTAACGGTTCGCTGGTACCTCCATGTCTATGTCGAAGATTCAAATCATCAGCCGATATCTGGAGCTGATGTAAGAGTCAGGGATAACGAGAACGGAACATATGATAAGAATTTCTCAACAGATTCAAACGGATATGTGAAATGGATTGTTTTAACCGAATACTGGCAGAACAACACAACGAAGATTTACTACACTCCTTACAACATAACAGTAAACTACACTGGATTAAATTTTTCTGATAACCCAAGAGACACAAACATGAATGCTTCCAAGACTGAGATTTTCACAGCAACAACCTCTGTGCCCGAGTTCCCGAGCATCGTTTATGGCGTGTTGGGAGCGCTCCTCATAACCGTGGTGATATCCCGCAGGAAAAGGAAGGGAGAGCGCAGGAATGGGTTTTAATCGGATTTAAGGTATTTTTCCACCCTTTCCATTCCCTCCACTATCTTCTCGGTCTGATTCACCAGAGGACCGTATGAGATTCTCACAGCATTCTTCAGGCTGTCTCCGAAACCGCCGCCGGGTATGAATAGGACACCTGTATTTTTCAGGATTTTCGGCACGAAATCGTCTCCGTCGGTACCGACATCCATGACCGTGTAAAGTCCGCCTTGAGGCGTCAGCCTCCTCATTCCGAGGTGTTTGTCTATGGCTTTAATCGTTATCTCAGCCGCCTTTCTGTATTCCTCCTTCACTTCTTCGACATATCTTTTCAGCGAGCCATCGCTCAGGGCTTCGCCGATGTATCTCGTTATCGCCATCTGGTGCAGGGTATCCGGGCATAGGATTGAAACCTGCTGGGTCCTCTCCATACCGGATATGACATCCTCGGACGCTTCCAGCCAGCCGAGCCTTCTTCCGAGGCCACGCCCCCACTTTGAATTCGAGAGTATCGTTACTAGGTTCTCATGCTCTTTCGGAGACCACGAAAAATACTTCGGAAGCTTTCCGAAGACCTGCGTTTTGTATGCGAAATCGAGTATCAGATAGCCCCCGTAGTCAGCGCTGAGGTCAAGGGCTGCCTTTGCGAATTCCTCCGGCGGTATCTGGCTTGTGGGGTTGTCAGGTGCGGGAAACATTATTATCTTCGGCTTTTTGACGGTGTAGAGCTTTTTCAGTCTTTCAACGGCATCATCCACATCCGGCATGAACTCCCACGAATCCGTGTCCATGGCCCTTAGTCTGTACACCTTTGCCACTATTCGGTCGCCGACATCTTCTCCCACCGCATAGATTAACTGGCCTCCATAGTTCGCATAAGTCGGATTCAGAAGTACTATCCCATCTCCCGGGTCAGCTATGGTCCTGAACACATCGTGCGTGAGCTGTGTGCTTCCTTCTCCTATCACTATATTCTCCGCTGCGATGTCCATTCCGAATATCTGTCTTTCCATATCTGCCAGTGCCTGCCGCGTCTCCATGTCACCGGCTGTTGCGCTGTATCCCCCGCTCCTGTGGAAAAGTTCCCTGTCATCCGCAATCTGCCGGTATATCTCCCTGAGCCTTTCGGGAGCCTCGTGATTGACCCAGCCGCCTCCGAAGGATATCACATCATCCGGGTCTAAGCCCATGTTTATGATGTTCTTTCTGTCTGCCATTTTCATTATCTGTCGTATGGGCGACGGGCTCTTAATCTGTTGCCTGACTATTCTCGAAAGCGAGGGTTTCATGGAATCACCGCCCGGAATCCGTACTGAAATAAAAGACTTCTCTCTTGCTTTCATGCAGCAGAATACGAAGATTGTCTCGGCTTCTTCCGAGAACTCAGACTCATACCAATCTTCCTCATAGCCCAACTTCGAGGTGCGAGAATCTCCGCCGATTAGGAAAGCTTATTTTTCCCTCTCTTCTCCTTTATCACAGCCTGCGCCGCCGCCAGTCTGGCAATCGGAACCCTGTACGGAGAGCATGACACATAGTCCATACCTATCCTGTGGCAGAACTCAACACTGGAGGGTTCGCCTCCGTGCTCTCCGCATATCCCGACCTCGAGGTCCGGCCTCGTCCTCTTTCCCTTTTCCATTCCCATCTTTATCAGCTGGCCGACTCCTCTCCGGTCCAGAATCTGGAACGGGTCGTGCTCAAGTATTCCTTTTTTGATATAGAGAGGGAGGAACTTTGCCACATCATCCCTTGAGAATCCAAAAGTGGTCTGGGTAAGGTCGTTGGTTCCGTAGCTGAAGAACTCGGCTTCCTCTGCAATATCGTCTGCGGTGAGCGCTGCTCTGGGAAGTTCTATCATGGTACCTACCATGTACCTGAGTTCCGTTCCTTTCTCTTTCATAACCTGCTCGGCAACCCTTACGATTATCTCCTTCTGTTCCCTTATCTCGGTTACGTTCCCTACCAGAGGGACCATGACTTCCGGCAGAACCCTGACCCCTTCTTTACGGACATTGCATGCGGCCTCGAATATCGCTCTTACCTGCATTTCGGTGATTTCCGGAAACATTATTCCCAGTCTGCAACCTCTGAATCCCAGCATCGGATTGAGTTCGGAGAGCTGCTCTATTCTTTCCTTTATCTTCTCGAAGGATATGCCTATATCTTCGGCAAGTTCCTTCTGAGCGCTCTCTTCCTTTGGCAGGAATTCGTGAAGCGGCGGGTCGAGAAGTCGAACTATGACAGGATAGCCGTCCATCGCCCTGAAAAGACCCTCGAAATCCGACCTCTGCATCGGCAGGAGCTTCTCGAGTGCCTTTCTTCTTTCTTCCTCCGTATCCGAAAGTATCATCTCTCGGACAGCAGGAATCCTGTCTTCTTTGAAGAACATGTGCTCTGTTCTTGCTAGGCCTATGCCTTCCGCACCGAATTTTCTGGCTGTTAATGCGTCGTGAGGCGTATCCGCATTCGCTCTCACACCGAGCCTCCGGATACTGTCCACCCATGTCATCAGTGTGCCGAACTCACCGGATATGGAGGCTTCTATCTTCGGAACATCGCCGAGCATCACATTTCCGGTACTTCCGTCTATCGTTATTACCTCCCCTTCCTTCGCCACCGTGTCTCCCATGCGAATCTCCATTTTGTCATAATCAACGGTTATGCTCTCACAACCGACAACACATGCCTTTCCCATGCCTCTGGCAACAACGGCTGCGTGCGATGCCATGCCGCCTCTGGCAGTCAGTATGCCCTCCGCAGAGTGCATTCCGGCCACATCCTCCGGCGATGTTTCGTGCCTGACAAGTATCACCTTCTCCTTGTTTTCAGCGGCCTTGACCGCATCCTCTGCAAAAAAGACGATTTTTCCGGTGGCTGCCCCCGGTGATGCCGGCAGACCCTTTGCTATGGGTTTTATATCGGCTTTCGGGTCAATCATCGGATGAAGGAGCTGGTCTATCTGCTCTGGGGATACCCTCGTAACAGCCTCTTCCTCGTCTATCAAACCCTCTTTAACGAGGTCAACGGCTATTTTCACTGCAGCCATTGCGGTTCTCTTCCCTGTCCTTGTCTGAAGTATGTACAATTTACCTTTTTCTATGGTGAATTCGAGGTCCTGCATGTCTCTAAAGTGTGTCTCTAATTTCTCCCTAATCTCAAGGAGCTGGGCGTAAATCTCAGGCATGGCCTCTTCGAGAGAGACCTCATCTTCGCGGGTTTTTTGGACCCTATTTATCGGCAGAGGTGTCCTTATTCCTGCCACAACGTCCTCACCCTGGGCATTTATCAGATATTCCCCGTAAAAGATGTTTTCTCCGGTGGCCGGGTTTCTCGTGAACGCCACACCTGTCCCGGAATCATCTCCCATGTTTCCGAATACCATTGTCTGGACATTGACCGCGGTCCCCCAGTCATCGGGTATGTGGTTAATCCTCCGGTATTCCTTTGCTCTCTGATTTTTCCATGAGCCGAAAACCGCCGATATCGCACCCCATAACTGCTCTTCCGGTTTCTCCGGAAAATCCTTTCCGGTTTCCCTTTTAATCAGTTCCTTGAACCTATCCTTTATGCCTTTCCAGTCCTCCGTATCCAGCTCGGTGTCCAGCTTCACACCCTTCTTTTCCTTGAACTCGTCTATTATCTCTTCGAAGCGGTCGTGTTCTATACCGAGAACCACATTTCCGTACATCTGCACGAACCTTCTGTAACTGTCGTATGCGAATCTCGGGTTATTTGTCTGCTTCATCAGGCCTTCCACGGTCTCATCGTTCAGGCCGAGGTTCAGAATCGTATCCATCATCCCCGGCATGGATACCCTCGCACCTGATCTTACGGAAACCAGAAGAGGG
>WALJ01000023.1 GCA_015522885.1 Thermoplasmata archaeon | reverse complement strand
TTTTCTCAGTAGGTTACAGATGTGTCCAGAATAGCTTTATATATGTGCAAAATGGAGGCCCATGCCCATGGACGATTACGATACGGTGATTGTAGGAGCAGGACCTGCCGGCCTTACGGCGGGAATCTACGCGGTCAGAGCTGGATTGAAAGCCATAGTGCTGGACGGAAAGACGGCCGGAGGTCTTGTGGGCGAATCACCCGCAATTGAAAATTACCCCGGTTTCCAGAGCATAGACGGCATGAAACTGGCGGAGAAGTTCAAGAACCATGCGCTCCGATATGTCAAAATAAAGGAGATAGAGCCGGTCACCGATACAAGAAAAGAGAACGGCCGATTCATTCTCAAGACCGACAGGAACGAATATTCCGGAAAGAGCGTGATAATTGCGACCGGAAGCGAGCACAGGCATCTGGGGGTTCCCGGCGAGGAAGAGCTCTACGGGAGAGGCGTGTCATACTGTTCCACGTGTGACGGCTTCTTTTTCAAGGGCAAAAAGGTTCTTGTGGTTGGCGGAGGGAACACCGCAGTCGGTGATGCCATCTATCTCAAGGGAATAGGCTGCGATGTCACGCTCATTCACAGAAGAGACAGCCTGAGGGCTGAAAAGGCCCTGCAGGACAAGATGTTTTTCATGGATATCTCCGTTATCTGGGATTCCGTGGTGGAAGAGATAATCGGCAACGGAAAGGTCGGCGGAGTCAGAATAAGGAACAAGAAGACGGGTGAGGTGAAAACCGAAGAGCTGAGTGCCGTATTCATATCCGTGGGCGAGAGCCCGAACACGGAACTGGCGAAGAAGCTCGGAGCCAGACTCACGGAAGATTCATATTTACAGGTGGACCGATGGATGCGAACGTCCGTAAGATACGTTTACGGAGCCGGGGATGTCATAGGCGGCGTGAAGCAGATAATCACGGCGGCAGCTGAAGGAGCCACTGCGGCCCTCAGCGCATACGAAGACCTGACAAACCCATACTGGAAGAAAGAAGAGAAGAGCGTAGAAGGTTTTGAAGCATAAAAGGAGGAATAAAAATGGAAAGATTGATAGATGAAGAATCCAGAGAAGAGCTGAAAAAGAAGTTCGAGAGCGAGATGAAGAGAAAGGTTGACCTTCTGGTCTTCGTGGACCCGACCGATACCGAGCATAAGGAGTTCTCGGACTTCTCAGTGCAGATATCAAACGAGCTTGCGGAAATCACGGACAAGATAAATGTCAGAGTGTATGAAAAAGGAAGTCCCGAGTGTGAGAAATACAAAGTATCCAGATTTCCCACGGTGCTTATAGATCCGGATTCGGGATACAAGATTAGGTACACGGGAGCACCCGCCGGACAGGAAGGCTGGGGATTCGTCGAGAGCATAGTCCTTGTTTCAAGGGACGAGAGCATGTTAACTCCTCTTTCGGAGGAAAAGCTCAGGAATCTGGATAAAGAGGTCAATATTCAGGTCTATGTGACGCCGTCCTGTCCGTACTGCCCGATGGCCGTGGTTCTTGCAAACAAAGCGGCCATAGCCGCAAAGGGAAAGGTGGAATCCGAATGCGTCGAGGCCATAGAAAATCCTGACCTAGCCGGCCTGTACAGCGTTTCTGCGGTTCCGCAGCAGGTCGTTAACAACGGAGCGGTCATAAGCGTGGGCGTCCAGCCCGAAGATAAATTCGTGGATGACATCCTGAAGGCATGAAGATGTCCGAAAAGGACGACGAAGAACTGAAGAACAGGATTCTGCATGTTCTGAAAGGGGTCATTGACCCCGAAACCCTTATCGATGTAGTCACGATGAATCTGATAACAAACCTCGAGGTCAAGGACGGAAATGTGGAACTCGTCTTCAGGCCGAGCGCTCCGACCTGCCCTCTCGGGGTTCAGCTGGCATACAGCATAAAAACCGCAGTCAAACGGGTTGAAGGGGTCAAAAAAGTACATATAACCGTGGTGGACTTCATCATGGCGAATGAACTGAACAAGATGCTGGAGGAGGACGAATGAAGATATGGGACGAGGTTTACCACTGTATAAAAGAAAGAAGTACCGTGCTTGAAATAGGCTGCGGAATAGGGGATTTCGTGAGGTTTCTTGCATCAAAGGGTATGGAGGTCACGGGAATAGACCCGTACGCGAGCCCCCATAGGCTCCCGAAGGGAGGCTGGGAACCTGCTAAGCTACAGTGGCTTTATGATTGCGTTTAGTGGGCTGTAAGCCCGCTGTTCCTTTTACCGGTTTTTCCGAGGCTCGAAGAGCCGGTGGGGAAAACCCGCTGCTTGAGCTACAATATCCCTGTGTAACACCATAACTACCCCAGCCAAAAAGGAAGGTATAGTCGCCGACCTAACTTTGTTAACTTATATTGCAGAGCATAGCCCCTTCCTTAGGTCGGCGACTGCTAGTCGGAGACATCATTAGTTTAGAAGGTTATGTCTCCGACTATAATTTAAAGATTTCCCAATTACAAGCCTACGCCAAGTTCTTTCTTTAGTTTTCTGACTTCCTTTTTCGCATCTTCCATAGGCATGAAGCTCGGGAGTATGACCATCTGAATCCTGCTCAGGAGGAGCCTAATGTCCTTTTCAGTTATCTCGTCTCTTAATGCTCCTATCACCTGAATCTGTTTTTTCACGACAAAGGGAGCCACCTCTGGAGGATACCACCTCTGGAGGAAGAGCGTTATCCTTTCCAGTGCCCGCTCTGTGTCGCCTCTGTCCATTCAATCACCAATCTTGTCTACATTCTTCAGTGTGTATGACATGATATTTATGATGGTGTCCCTCTTTTCTGTCTCAAAAATAGCAGCCGCCACCATGTCTTTGTAAGGAAACATCCATCCTCTGACATTCTCCCAGTCCACTTCCATGTATCTCCCGTTTCCAAAGCCTGACTTACCCATGAAGGTAAATCTCTCGAATATCTCCTTCGTTATGTCGATGAGTATGGATTTGACCTCCTCCTCATAGCTCTTCCCGCTTATTTTCCTCATCTTTTCCATGTCTATATATGATTCAACCACATTTCCACTGTAATCCCCTATTCCGAAGCCCACCAGTCCGGGGATGTTGAGAGCTCTCTCCGGTTCCATATCTGAAATCATACGGATGAGAAACTCCTCGATTTTCCTATCTGTTTCGAGCATCAGTATCTCATCCTCCAGCTGGAACAGATACAGGTAATTGTAGAGATGTTCCTGGCCCTGCCTCCATATCACCTCGAGGAATTTGCCTTCCAGATCAGGCATGCCCACCATGTCACCCATGGTCTCCATGGTCCAGTAGAAGCTTCTGGAGGAGCGGAGGAATCTCTCGTTCAGTTCATCGTCATAGGCGCGGTATGCGGGAATATCTCCGTCCTCAAGTATTATTGCAGCCCATCTCGCACCGTACCTTTTGACCATCAGGTCAACGAAAGCTTTATATCGGTCAACATCCATTTTATCGCCTCATAGTGGGGGTGAAGGAAGGTATCGGTATATAATTCTTTCGTCTCAGCTGGCTTTGTGTAGAGTACACTTATTTTTTTCGCTTACTTTCGCCCTTTGCATGAAGTTAAAGGGCTCTCACCAGAGATTGGAGCGCATCTCTGTCGATAAACCCATCGCTTATTCCTCCTTTTTCATTCTTCTCTGAAATTGAGAAAAAGAGTCCTAACAGGGACTCTTCGGGAGCTTTTCTTAGAAATGCTTCTTCCGGTGTTTCACCCATTTCAAGCCA
>WALJ01000022.1 GCA_015522885.1 Thermoplasmata archaeon | reverse complement strand
TATTGAGCTTAAATGGTCTTCATTGCGTATAAGGGTTTCGCTATTTTTCATCTCCTCATGAGCATCTCATAGTATTTTGGCAGGGATTTAACATCCATTTTCAGGCATTCCTTCCCTTCAATCCCTTTTTCGATACATCTTTTTGCCAGACAGACAGAACCGGGCATGCGGTAAGCCCTTTGCCACAGCTCCTTTATAGGGGTTTGGAGAGCTCTCCCCACCACATAGGGCATAACAGAGCAGGGCATGATATTCCCCCTGTAATCGATGTGTATTCGGTTGAACCCAGCGGTGCATCCCATGAAATCAGGGCTGTCCATGTATGGGCCGGATATTATCACAGGCCATTTTCTCTTTGTTTTCCTCTGCACCTTGAAAAGCTCCTTTTTAAGAGAGGGAGAGCCATAAAGTCCCTTTGAAACGGATATTGGCTCGAAAAGGTCTATTTCATGCACTCCGAGATACATCCCGAGGTTTATGAGGTCCTTTATCTCTTTCTTCGATGAATCTGGCATTATAACAGATGATATGCCGACAAAAAGCCCCGCCTTCTTCGCATTCTCGATTCCTCTTAATGCATCCCTGAACGCCCCTTTTCTTCCCTTTATCTCGTCGTTCCTATCCTCATAAGGTGAGTCCATACCTACGAAAACACCTGTCGCTCCCGCATTTTTAAGTCTCTTTGCCTTCTGAAATGTCAGCAGATGGCCGGGCGTGAATATGTTTATCGCACCTTCCCTCTTAATCACATGGATCATGCGCTCCAGGTCATCTCTTTTCAGAGGGTCCCCACCTGTTATGATGTATGAATACGGACCCAAGGATTTTATCTGCTCCAGCATGGCCGAAATCTGAGATGCGCTCAGTTCCATGCCCGAATGCGGAAATGCGCAGTGCCTGCAGTCCATATCGCATCTTCTCGTAACTTCTATGCTGGCGATCTCCAGCACCCTCTCTCCTTTGGAAATTTTCACCTGTGCCCATAGGGACCTGTCGAAGGCCTCGGATGGAAAAAGAGGCAGATGCATTGATAGGAAATATCGATCCCCGACTCTCTCAGGCTTCTTTCCGAAGAGAAAGCGGAGCGCGAGCCATCTCTTGAACCTCGGCGGCAATTCCCCGAATGCGGGATGCCTCTTTATCTCGGATATGAAGCTCATATCGGCGGCCTCACGCTTATGCTATATGATTTCAGCATGCTTCTAAACTCGTCCTCAGGGTTGCTGAAATGTCCTTTGAACTCTTTATAGGTGATGCCATGCTTCATGAACGGATACCTCTCACACCGGTTCCTATCAACTGCCCTTATGAACCAGTCGTCCTCAGACTCCGGGATATCTGGCAATATCAGACCATCTTTACCTTCCAGAGGATAGAACGCAAAGGCCGGAGCTTCTTTTTTGAATTTCATCTCATACGCATAACGATATGCCTCAATGCCTGCTACAACCCCTTCTCCAACCGCCTTCGCAACGCTGAAAGGCGGTCCAACTATGTCGCCTGCTGCAAAGACACCGGGAATGTTTGTTCTCCCGAGTCTATCCACCTTTATGAACCCGTTCTCAGTTTCAACATCGAATACCTGTGTGGTGGGCCTGAGCATATAAGACTCGAAATCCACTATTACGGCATCCGCCTTTATCTCCTCTATCTTTCCGTCCTTGCTCACCCTTAATCCTTCCACCCTTCCTTCGCCGAATATCTCCACCACCCTATTGTTCTCATCCTCCACAAATACAATTGGTTCCTTATCACAGACCTCATCCCAAAGTGAAAGAGTCAAATCCATCCTTTCAGAGCCTATGAAAACAATCCTCTCATGATTGTTGCATATCTCGAAATAGGTTCTTTTAATAATATCCACGGAGCGCAGCGTCGCATATAGTCCTTTTCCGAAGTACTTCCACTCGTTTGCGCCGTTCCTCATTCCAGTCGCTATTATGACGGCCAGAGCTTCATATTCCCCTTTATCTGTTATGATTCTCTTAACCTTGCTCCGCAGCTCCGCAGAAATGACCCTTTCATTCCTCAGTTCTACACAGTATCTATCCATCTCAGAGAGCAACATATTCCTGAGTTCGTCCCGCTTATATGACCAGCCCGGGCTTGTGAAATAGGTCTCCTTCCATGAAGACAGCCCCCCTGCGTCCCCCTCCTCGAATATGAGAGCATCCGAGGGCAGATAATCGAAGGTCTTCGGCCTTCTGGCCCTTATCGCAGCGCTCATCCCCGCCGGACCTGCACCTATGACTATGACATCACGGTACATTCATGAGCCCTCCGTTTTTCAATATCTGCAGGGCTATATCCGAGATTTCAACATCGAATTCCTTCTTTCCTATGTGTGCCTTTTTGCTCTCGATGTAGATATCTATCAAATCTCCATCTTTCGCCCATATATCCCCAATAAGAGCGGGAATTCCGAGGTTTATCAGGTTTCTGTACATTCCATATCCGAATGACTTGGCTATTACTGCCTTAACTCCGGAATAAAGCAGACAAAGAGCAGCGCTCTCCCTGTGGCTTCCCCATCCGAACCTCTTGCCACCCACTATGACCTTTTCCTTCAGGTCTATGGACGGCATCAGATACAGAAAACATGAGTTTTTTATCTTCTCAGGCTCATCAGAGAACACAGGTGTGGGCGAGATATCATCTGCACTTATGTCATCCCCCAATATCAAGGCTTCACCTGAAAGCATCCAGTTCCTCCTTCGAAGGTATCTTTCCGAGGAGAGCGCTCACCGCCGCAGTGAAAGGCGATGCCGAGAACACCTCTCCCCCATGCCTTCCCTTTGAGTTGCGTGTCGTTGTGAATACCCCTTTCTCAGAAGGTGCCAGCATCCCTTTGTCTATACCTGCACAGGTCCCACATGATGGATTGACGATTACAGCACCTGACGATACAAGGGTTTCAATTATCCCTTCTTTCATTGCCTTTTCGTACACCTCCATGGAGACTGGAGAGACTATCAGCCTTGCCTTTGTCCTCTCACCGTTCAGCACCTTTGCGGCAATCCTAAGGTCTCCGAGCCTTCCACCCATGCAGGAGCCTATGAACGCTTGGTCTATCTTTACGCCGGCATATCTGTCTATCTCCGTGGCTTTTCTAAGGTCTCCGGGGGGCGCTATCATATAACCTATATCTAAGCTTCCTATGCCATGGATTTCCTTTTCCATAAGGTCATCGAAATCCTCCCTTCCGAATTCCGTGAATACCGAGGTAACAGCGCCTGCATCTGCCATCATCGTCGCTAAGGTAACCTTCTTCTCAAAATCCATGTGCGCTCCCGAGTCTATGTACACCTCAAGCCACAGACCGTCGAAGCCCATGGAAATAAGGTAAAGGCCGAGGTCGAAAGCTTGAAAAGGAGCATCATCACCTACAAGAATGCCTCTGGAGACCCTAGGTCTTTCTATCCACATCTCACCCTTCAGCAGTATCCTCGCCATGTCCATTGCTCCGGAGCCTATTGAGAGAGCGCCCAATGCGCCATAGGCTGTGCTGTGCGAATCCAGACCAACTACAAACATGCCCTCTTTCGCATATCTGAGCATTATCTCGTGGGATATGCCCTCGAATCTATGATATCTTATCCCATATTCATCAACAAATCTCTCGAAATCCTTGAGATATCTGGCAAATAACTCCTTTGAAGGCGGGGAGAAATGGTCTGCGACCGCTATTATCCTGTCTGTTGGAAACTTTATCTCCTTTCCCTCGATGTACCGCTCTAACAGCGGATAGTTCCCGTCGTGTATCATCACCAGATCAGGCTCGTACCAGTCCTTTCTGACCTCGTGCTTACCCAGTATCTCATCGATCATTCAGAACCTCTCTCACAATCTCCCAGAACCTTTCCTCGGAGAACCCGAGGACCTCTCGGCCATACCTACCCAGCTCTTCGAGCATCCTCTTTATCGGTTCTTTTGACATGCCCTCTTTCTCAGCCTTTATTCTCATGAGAATCTCTGCAATCTGCTCCTCGTTAGCTTCCATTCCTTTTTCACCCAGTTTCAGCCTTATTATCGAATGACCGGAGTGCTTTCCAATAACAAATTCCCTCTTTCTTCCAACTTCCTCGGGTCTTATAGGCTCATAGACCTCAGGATATTTTAGAACTCCTGAGACATGGACCTCTGACTCATGTCTGTACGAATTAAGCCCAGATATTGGTTTCTGCGGTGAAAGGTAGCATCCGGAGCGCTCTTCAACAAGCTTGGATATCGAGTATAACTTGCTCGTGTCAATGCCAGTATCAAATCCGTATATCTTCTCAAGAGCCATGACAACTTCCTCGAGAGCGGCGTTTCCGGAGCCGTCACCGAGGGAATTTACCGCCAGCGTCGGATAAAGTGCACCGCCTGCGACCGCTGATACTGTATTGGCAACAGCCATTCCAAAGTCGTTGTGGCAGTGGACCCCGAAAGGAACTTCGAATTTCGAAGTAAAATATTCGAACACCTCTTTCATCTTCTCGGGAGATGCCACACTGGATGTATCACAGAGAATTATCCTTTCAGCACCGTGCTCTATTGCTTCCGAGATCATTTCTTCGACAAAAGGTATGTAGGAGCGCATTGTGTCCTCACTTATGAATGTAATATGCAATCCGTGTGCTTTGGCGTAGTCTATGCCCTCCATGCTCTTTTTCTTCGCTTCTTCTCTTGTAACTCCGTCTTTGTGCTTCAGATGAATATCGCTCGTTGTATGGAATAGATAGATATTTTCGACATCAAGTTCCATAGCTGCATCTATATCGGCTTTGAGATGTCTGACGGTTACACCCACCTCGGCCTTTAAACCCATGCCAAGAACTGCTTTTATCGCTTCTCTTTCTCCGGTTGACATTACCGGAAATCCCGCATCTATCACCGCAACTCCCGCATCATCCAGAGCCTCTGCGATATCTTCCTTATCTTTCACTGTAAAAACAACACCCGGGGTCTGCTCTCCGCCCCTCAGAGTTTCATCCCATATGAAGATTCTGCGTACAGAAGACATACTGCGAGATATGGAGTCAATATTTATAATCTTCTCTGAGTGGCAAAAGTTTTTACCGAACCAGGATGCTGTGTTGCACAAATAGTTTTATAAAGCCATGACGCATATTCATAGGCATCAAAAAACCATGGAAGGGATGCACCATGGCTCAGGAACAAGTAAAGAAGAACTATATAAGAAATTGGCCCGAGTATAACGAACGCCTTGTGAGAAGAG
>WALJ01000021.1 GCA_015522885.1 Thermoplasmata archaeon | reverse complement strand
TCGTCCTCCTCTGCGAAGACGCTTTCCACCGCAGCCTCGAAATCCTCCTTCCTGAAATCCATCCACTCCTTCACGAAGCGGTAGACTATGGGAACGGTGTATCCGTCCCTTATGGACTCCTCTATGAAATAGCGGTGAAGATAGGCCTCTCCGGGCGGCGAGAAGCGGGTGTATGTGTTCCTGCTCATCTTCGAGACAGGGGTTCCGGTGAATGCGAACATGAAGGCGTTCCTGAATATCGCTCTCATCTGGGATGCCAGTATTCCGTACTGGGTCCTGTGGCCCTCGTCTATGAAAAGCACTATGTTCTTTCTTTCGGATATCAGTTTCTCCTTCATAAGCTCCTGAAGCTCCTCCTCGCCGATGCCCTCGCCCTTTTCCGGCCTGAACTTCTGGATAAGGAGTATGAATGCCCCTCTCTTTCCCCTTCCTCCGTCGTGTTCGATTATCTCCTTGAGATGCCTGATGCTTCCGACCTTCTCAACCTCCAGAGGGCTGAGGTCCATTCCCTTTATGACATTCCACATCTGGTCCTGAAGCTCCTTCCGGTCAACTATGAAGAATATCGTGGGCTTCTCCATCACCGGGTCAGTGTATACGCGATATGCGGAGAATATCATGGTGTATGTCTTGCCGGAGCCCTGCCAGTGCCAGATGAGGCCGCGGTCGGCATCCTCCTTTCCCTCAAGCATGCGCTCCCTAACCCTGCCGTGTATCCTGCGGACAGCATGGTACTGCATGTATCTCGGAAAGAGCCGAATGTCCTCGCCTTTCTTCTGGGTGAAAAAGATGAAGTTCCTGATGAGGTCGAGGACGGTCTCGGGGGACAGGAGGTTCTTCAGCCCTTCGATGCCTGCCTTTCCCTCCTCATCCCTCCATACGCTCGGTTTGATGTCGTCGGACCACGGGACGATGGGAAAGACACGGACACCCCTGCCTTTCTCGCTGTCGTAGATGTCGCATGCGGCCACTCCGAACTGGATGTATCTGAAAGGGGCCCCTATCCTGCGCTCGTAGGACTTGATGTCGTCGTAGGCATCCGTCCAATCAACATTCTCGCTGGCCGGGTCCTTGCACTCTATGATGACCAGAGGGATCCCGTTCACGAAGAGGACGATATCGGCCCTCATTATCCCTCCCCTGCTCCTGAACTCAACCTGATTGCTGACGATGAAATCGTTGTTCTCCGGATGCTCGTGGTCAATTATCGGAATGTACCTCAGCCCTCTCTTCTTCCCGAGGTCCATGGGGAGCGCTCCCTCCTTGAGATGGGCCAGCACATCCTTCAATCCCTCGGGCCCGCTTCCTCCGGACTCAAGCCTGAGCATCAGGCGCTCCACATCCTCTTCCTCAATCTCTATGCCGGCCTCCCCGGACATCCTTCTCACCGCATCCCTGAGAACATCGGTAAGAAGCGGCTCCTCATAGCTCTCGCGCTCCAGTTCCCTGCCCGGAACATATCTCCAGCCAAGGGATTCGAGAGCTTCGATTATTGGCCTCTCGCATAGTTCGTATTCGGTCATCTGCTTGTCCTCCTACCATATAGATATTTCTTATTTGAAAAATACGATCTCCTTATCCAATATGATGCGAAAATAGAAAACGCCACTATAGCAATATAGAATGCATAACGCTGAAAATAGAATAACCCTACAGAAAGAACAAGTATGGCCAGTATGTTTCCACTAGCTCCAATTTTTGGGATGAGGTTCTTTCTTTCTGTTTTTAGAATATAGAAAAAAATAGCAGCCATCGCTATGCCTAGCCCAACAGCCAGCACAATCTGCTCATATGTCTCAGCATCTTGCAAAAATCCCAGAGCTACGATTACGATTCCATATAGGTTCCACCAAGCAGTGTAATATGGTGTATAGTATTTCTCCACAAGAGCAGATGCCGCTATAGGGGCCGCACCCAACCCAATAAGTAACCAGCCCGGAATATCAATAAGTCCCATTTTAAACCTCCTTTCCATCAACTTTTACCCTTTTCCTTCCAGTTAATAGATCGTTCATCAAACCCTTCTTAACCCTCTCCAGCTTCGCCATCCTCTCCTTTTCGAGAGCAATTTTCTCATCTACTGTGCTCAGAATCTCGGCTATCTTCTTCTGCTCGGAGAGCGGAGGGAGGGGGAGTTTAAACTTTCTAAGATTTGAAGCGTTTATATTTGCTTGACTCACTGCTCTCGTAGCCATCTTTCTTAGTCTTTCCAGAGAAAAGAGGAGATAGAAGGCCATAAACTTTGAAAACAGTCTTTTTTTGTCTGGTTTTATTCGGATGAGATAGGAAGCAAAAACATAATCACCGTCTAGCATGAAAATGCCGCTACGACCCACCAATTCATAGCTGTTGGTCCTGTTGATTAAGATATCTCCTTTTTCTAATCTATACTTCTGAAAAGTATTCTCGTCCAAATTCACATATCTAAGATTTACTGGCTGAACCTCTCCATTAATCAAACTGTCCATCTTAATTATTGGATACTGCCCTTCCTCGCTCATTTTTATAGAAAGTCCATACTGGAAGCCTTCTCCCACATCCCCCAGCCTCACAACCTCCCACTCCTCCGGAATCCTTCCGATTTCTGTGTCCCTGAATTTTGTGTGCCCGATCCCTTTCGTGAGAAGGTCCTGCATCAGCCCTTTCTTCAGCCTCTCAGCCTTGGCTATGGCGGAGTCCACGACCTGAATGGCGGAGTCCACGGAACCCAGTATTTCGGCTATCTTGCGCTGTTCGGGGAGAGAGGGGAGGGGGATGAAGAGGTTTTCAAGGAGCTTTTTGGACAGTTCTTTAAATGTGCTTCCGCTACTCCTGTTTTCCAGTTCTCTCCTTTTGCTCAGCAGGTAATAGAGATAAAAGAGACCGTATGCCTCTTTATCATCCTTTGGTATAAGTCCTTTGCAGCCCTGATTAAAGGTTGTTTCCTTTTCTACAATAGCAACATAGCCGACTGGCGCACGGGTGGAAATGATTAAAGAATCTCTGGGCATAAGTGTAAGGTTGGTTTCTTTAAGTGCTTTCTCACTTATCTTTCTCCCGCTATCTGTTATTACCCCTTTATTGTCCAGTTTACTCATATCTGCCGGAGTTATCCAGTTTATTTCTCCATCTTCCCAGTATTCGGAAACTTTGGTGGATGGAGTTGTTCCGGTTTCAACATGGAAAATATCCTTTATTCTAACGGTTTGCCAGTCTTCGGGGAAACTTTGATTAACTATTATTTCTTTCATTTTAAATCACCTATAATTAGAATTATAATCCCTTCCCCATCCCACAATATTGGGAACATGATAACTTTACGCCTTGTTTTTTCTTCAAGTCGTTTTCTTATAGATTCCACACGGTCACTTTTCAATTTAGATTTTGAAATAGGGGTTACCTTTCCACCGTCTTCCACCCCTATTAAGTAAACTTTGTTTGTTGACGCTTTTAGTTTTTTTTCAATGTCTTCAAATAATCTTTTTATAATTTCTTCATCGTTGCCTACAAAAAAGTCACGATCCTTGAACTCAAGTGTGCCATCTTCTGTTTTTGTCAACTGATTAAACGAGTTAATTTCACTTTCTATTTTCTTGGAAAAGATATCAAAAAAATATCCTAAACCCGATTCTTCATTCTCTCTTGCCAGAATATTAAAAATTATCATCTCCAATATACGATGTAAAATAACATCTTGAAGATTTGTATTGTTATAATATTTAATTAGGTTCTTACTCAATTCAAGAAATTGACACTGGTTGTATATTGTCATGCTACCGATTTTGAGGTTTGAATTAGCCAAAAAGGGCTTCTCAACATGATAAATATTTATTTTTTCACCAGTCAAAAAACGATTGTATAAGTTATCTAGGTAACTATCCCTTAATTCAATACCTCCGTACTTATTGGTAACAAAAAGAATGTCTAGATTGTTATTTCTTTTATTTAATAAGGTAACTTCTCGACCACTGCTAATTTTTATCACCCGATTTTTTTCGTCAATATGTTTCTCTGTTAAAGGGCCTAAACTCTGAATTATCTTCATGTATTCCTCGCGATACCACTCAATATCATACTTTTCTGCTTCATAGTCCTGAATGAAATCCCCAAAATGCTCGTATTTCTTTCTTCCGGCTATAATCTGAGATATTTTCAATCTTGATACTGGTGGGTCAAAGCTTATTACATCATCGTGTATAATGGAACCAGAATTTATTAGTGTTTCAACATCCTCCTCTGTTAGTTCTAAGCTTATTGAAAAGCCGTTTATAGAGGAAGAAATCCTGTATTTGCCACCAAAATAATAAAAAGCTTCTTTTTCTGGTAATCTGAGCCAATCAACAAAAGAAAGAGTGGCCCATTTTTCAAAATATCTTACGATAATCGTTCCATCCTGATCTATGAAATGAACATATCTTAATATGTTATCTCCATCCAACATCCTAGGAATCGTTTTCCATTCTGGAGTTATTGTTTTTTCCCCATAAGAAGTATGGGCGATCAACAATTCTTTTTTAAATAAAATGCCGACCACATACTTGCTATCTTCTCGCATTCTTGTCTGCATGCTATCTGTGAAATCTGAGAGAAGCTCTTCAAAGGTTTTTCTATCGGATTGCGGATAATCATCTAACAGTTCTCTTACCCACATCTTTGGGTTTCTTCTTAAATTTATATCCCCTAGTTTTGTCTCCTTTGGTTGAGGGAGCTTAGTATTTATTATTTCCATTATTTTTTTTATATCTGATGAATCCATTATTTTAGTTTGGTGTATGCTGTCGTCTTTAATTCCTTTTGTACATGTAATCAATGGTTCATTAGCTTCCTGAGCTGATGTATCTAGCAGAGAAACCTGAGCCGCTCCTTCTTTTCTTTCCATATTTCTGTTTTCTTTATTGCCTTCTTTCATTCATAACACCCCTATAATCAATCCTACGATTGCTGAATTATATATGTAACCTATCCCATAGAACATGCTTGACAGGCTCTCTTTTTGAGCATAGCTTATAATTGCTATAACTCCCAGAATAAGCCCTATGTTCGAATACCATGCAAGATACCATAGGTTTGTTCCAACCAAAGCAAGATACACATTTAATGCTATGGTATTGGCAAACAATGTTGGGCGAGAGATAAACTCTTTTTCTACAAGAAAACCTACTACTATCATGCTAAGTGGGCCAAGTTTATACAACAGCTGCGGAGTTAAAAACGACAGAAAAATAAAGGCACTCATTCCTTATAACCTCCTTTCTCTTTAAAAGCCATCTTATCGAGGTCTTCGTCCCTTAGCTTGCTCATGTCTATGTAAAAATCCGCCTCTTTGCGGAGAGCTTTGGCCGTTATCAATGGATGGCTCATAAGAACCACGGTTTTTCCGAGACCTTTGACTATTTTAAGAGATTCCAAAAGGTCTATATCGCCACTGCATATCACGGCCACATCGAAATTATCCCTGAAAGCATGCGTCACCAGATCAACCGCAAGTTGAACATCTATGCCTTTCTGGAATATCTGCCCCTTGCTGTACTTTAGAGGATATGTCCGCACCTCGAAGAAATTGAACTTGCTTATGTTGTCCAGCATTTTCCTCTGGGATTTCATCCTTTTCTGTGTCTTTTCCAGAAGTTTTCTTAGTTCCTCATCTCCAGTCTTCTCAAAATCATCTTTTATTATTTTCAGCATTGAATCCGTATATTCTCCTGTGTACGCATATGCCCTCACCAGAATATACTCGTTGTCATCCCTTCCTTTGATTATGTGTCTTAGCATGTCGAGTATAAGATATTGCACTCTTCCGTAATCATATTTTCTTATTGCATCCCTTCTTAAAAGTCCTTGCTTAAAATTCTCAAGATCATAAAATATCATAACTCTGCTTACCAATTAAACACCTCCCAAAATATGATTTTTAGGTATGGGGGGCTTACCAAATTCTCCATGAAGGAGAAATGCCCCCCTTACCAAGATATGCTTATCAATTATTCCATAAGACCTCATACCTATATTTAATTTTCGCTTCATTTTGTGTCTCATCTCATTGTCGTCCTTCTTTGCTAGATGTTCATTTTCTGGTTTTTTCCATCTCATAGTATCATCTCCTGCCTCCTCCTTTTCGGAGGCTTTGTATCTATATGAGTGTGTATTTATAAAGCTTCTCAGGGGGTAAGTGAAAGTGAAATTCTCGGAACTGAAACCCTTAAATATTCCCGCGCTCTCCATTCCATGGCGGGTAAGTCCATGCAAGCGGCAGTGTACCGGATGGTGCACGAGAGGTCCCCGCATGGGTCCGCACTTATTGCTCATTTTCCGGCCCCCTGTCTGTTTTATCCTGCTTTGAGCCCTTTGTGAGTCGTATGTGAGCCCTTTGAGCCCTTTGTGAGCCCTTAAGAATATAGTATGTTCCTTTCCCTGTGGAACCCACCATATCCATTATGTTCAGATTGCATAGTTCTGAAAGATCTCGTGTTGCGGTGGGTTTGGACACCTCATTTATCTCTTGGTATTCCGTATTACTTATCTTTCCTCTCTCCTTCACATACATAACCGCCTTAATCTGTCTCTCATTGAGTCCCAGAGAGCGGAGATATTCCTCGTTGTAGATGTCCTTCCTGAAAACTACGGAAAACCACATGTTCGACTCCTTGAATTCCGGCTCGGGAAGGCCGTACTGCTCGCATAATTCTATAATTCTGGTCGTTCCGCTCCCGTATCTCTCTATATATCCCATGTCATAGAAGACCTGAGCGATGAGTTTGTTCCTTATGACTGACCTGTGTTCTTCGGAATACAGGGCCTCCGGTATAATTCCCACCGGCAGCCTCCCCGGGCTTACGATTTCTATGCGGTCATCGTACACCTCGACATAAACGGTTGAGGGGATGGTATAATCCCTGTGAACTATGGCGTTTATCACGGCCTCGCGCAGGGCATCGAGGGGATATTCCCATACCTCCTTTCTCCTTGCTTCACCTGTGAACTCATATCTTACTGATATATGCTTTTTGATGAAATCCATGGCCTTCTCCACCTGTTTTATAAGGTCTCCTTCTATCACCACATCATCCAGAATATTGGTCCTGCTCCCTTTGAACCTCCCGCAGTGAAGCGAGGCCTGTGAAAGAAAGACCTGTTCATTCCCTCCGAAAAGTAGAACGGATGCCCATGTCGCCCGCTCCTTGATAAGTCCGGTCTTCCTCAATACGGTCAGCCAATCCTCTTTAAAATGCCTTCTCCCGGATTTTTCCGATATTTCCATGTATCGCTCCACCTTCTCTCTGGATATATCAGATACTTCAAAATGGGTTTCCGCAGAATCCCAGCTTGAACCCGTGGAGAAAAGGTGCAGTTCCGCCACTTCCGAGGAATTCATTAACCTGTTACTGCTGTTCTTCCTGAGGTAATACCTGCCCTTATACGAGACCGGCTTAATCGGTGCTTCCGGCACATTGATAACCACTATATCTTTATCTTCTACCGTCACTTTCTCCATTCCAAGCGTTATTTTCGGCTCTATACCCTGCATTATCTCGTTATGCCACTTATTGAGCGTCTCTTTTCCAACCTTGATGCCTACTATTCCTCCTTTGTCATCTATACCTATAAAAATATACCCACCTCTTGCATTTGCCAAAGCAGTAACTGCTTTTATTGTCTCCTTTCCGAAGTTCTCCTTAAACTCAGTTGTTTCTGATTCGTATTCCTCGTTCTTTATGATTTCCAGATACTCTTTTCCCTTCATTTCTCCCCCTCCGTTATTTCCCAGTGGCCTCCTTTCTTTCCTCCGACACGCTTTATTATGCCTTTTTCCTTCAGTTTTTTGATGTTCCATTCCACGCCTCTTCTGGACAATCCCGTGATTTCCGCGAGTTCCTCATGGGTTATGGCAGGATTTTCGCGTATCAGTCTGAGAATCTTATCCTCGCTTTTTTCCACAGTTTTTTCCACAGTTTTTTCCACAGCTCTTCGATGGAATCTTATCACGAACCAGTCCCTGTCCGCCTCTATCGAAGCCTCGGGAAGCCCGTGCATCTCAAGGGCCTTCCTTATCCTCACAAGTCCGGAACCGACCCTTTCGACAAGCCCCATCCTCTGCATTAGCCCGAAGAGCAGCGGGTTCCTCGGAATGCTTCTTTCATACAGGTCCTCGACCCTCAGGTTCCCGATAAGGCCCCCCGGATTGCTTATCTCCACCCTGTCCCTGAAGACAGAGACCTGTATGTTGGCGGTGGAGAAATAGTCCCTGTGGGCGATTGCGTTCAATAGGGCTTCGCGCAGCGCCTCCTCCGGCAGTTCAAGCCTTTCCTCGCGAACTCCCCCCTTTATTATGTACTCAGTGTTCAGATGTTCCTGAAGGTAGAGAAAGGCATTCTCGAAATTGGACAGTATGTCCCCGGAGAACTCCTTCCTGTCAAGTATCTTGTACCTGTCATCTCCCCTGTAAAGCACACATGTCACTGTGGCATTCAGAAAGAATTTCCTGACATCCTTGCAGAAAAGAAGCACTCCTGCGTTCCTCATCCTTCCGTTCTCGATAAGCTGAAGGTTCTCCAGTATCCTATCTTCCCCGATGACCTCGCTTATTCCCGATTTCCCCAGAAATTTCCTGAAAACCTCACGATTGAGGTCCGCATCCGTGTCGAATCTCTCATTCGGTATCTCATCGAAAAGAAGAAGCCTCTCATTCCTGAAAAGGTCCCTTATCTCGTCCCTTGAAAGCTGCTGTGAGTTCGGGCCCTGCCGTATGTAGAACTTCCCTGAATATGAATACGGCTTTTTTTCACCCTCCGGAACATGAATAACAAGTATATTCCCGACCTTCTCTATATCTAACTCTACGGGAGGGTCCAGATTTCTTCCTATATCCTGTATCTTCGATCTCAATTCGTTACCCGATTCAGCCCCCACGACATTTCCGGAATCATCCACGCCTATGAGTATCTTGCCGCCGCCCGCATTGGCAAAAGCGCATATCTCTCTGGCAATTCCCGGGGAGAATGACCTTTTGAATTCCACATTGTAACCCTCTCCCTGTGATATCAATATCTCGATGTCCTCTTCGTTCATCTGAGTTCCTCCAGATATCCCTCTATCCTCTCTTCCACCTGAGATATCCTTTCCTCTACCTCCTTCAAGTCCTTCCATTCCTTTTCCACATCTATCTCCTCCACCTCTTCCTCGGGGAAAACATAGAGCGTGACATTCAGGTTGTAATCGTTCTCCCTTATCTCATCCAGCGATACAGCGCGGCTGAAACCCTCTTCCTCTGAGAATGAGGCGTAGGCACCGGATATCTTCCGTATGTTCTCATCGCCCAGCATGTTCAGCTTCCTCACATCCGGGTGTTTCACATACTCCTGAGACGCATTTATGAAGAGCACCCTGCCCTTTCTTTTCTCATCCTTTCCCTTGTTGAATACCATTATCGCCCCGGGCGCTCCTGTGTTGTAGAACAGCTTTTCAGGCAGCAGTATCACGCAGTCCAGCAGGTCATCCTCCAGAGTCTTCTTCCTTATGGCCTTCTCCTTTCCGCTCCTGAACAATGCCCCGTTATCGAGCACCACCGCCACCTTTCCGTCCTCTTCGGTGCTGGCAAGCATGTGCTGTATCCACGCCCAGTCTGCGGACTGCTTCGGCGGAAATCCGTAAACGAAGCGCTCCCTCCAGAACTCTCCGGTCTTCAGCTGGCTCTCATCATAGCCATCCAAGTTCCATGGGGGATTCGCTATCACTCTGTCAAAGCTCCTCAGTCTTCCGCTCTTCCTGAACTTCGGATAGAGCAGCGTATCTCCCCTCTCTATCTTGGGGTCGCCTATCTCGTGCATGTACACATTCATCTTGCACAGGCCGTATGTCGTGGAATTCCTTTCCTGCCCGTAGAGAAAGAGCTTTGCCGCCCCCTCCTTCCCGTGTTTCCTTTTAACATACTTGTAAGCGGCTATAAGCATGCCTCCCGAGCCTGCCGCTGGGTCATAGACGCTCTCACCCGGAGCCGGTTCCAGCATGTCCACCATCAGCTCTATTACCTCCCTTGGAGTGTAGACTTCCCCCTCCTTCGCCTTCTGCGGTGCGAAATAGCGCAGCACCCATTCGTAGGCATCCCCCAGTATGTCGCCGGATGTCAGGTTAAGGTTCTTCGAACTGAAAAGCTCCATCAGCTGGTTGAGTATCGTAAGGTTCTCACGGTTCCCTGTGAATGATGTGAATTCCACGGTGTCGAATATCCCTTTCAGGTCCGGATTCATCTCGGATATGTACTTTATGGCGCTCGCCAGCCGCTCGGGAAGGCGGTTCACATCGGACCTTATGTTCTCCCACAGATATTCCTCCGGCATGTTGAACTGGTGGTATTGCGGAAGTTTCGCCTCCTCAGCCGCCGCTTCCTCGGGTATCCCTATGTCCATCAACTCCTCCTTTTTCTCCAGATATTCCTTCTCCCATCGGTCGCTCAGCCTTTTCAGGAACAGGAGGACCAAGATGTACTTGTAATCCACCGCCGTTCTTATCAGGTCGGCAGCCTTTTTCAGGAGGGAATAGAGCTCTTCTCTCCCGAGGTCGTCCCCTATGTTCATTTCCTTCTCTATCATGTCCTCCATCCTCACGAGCCGGTATATCCTTGCCCGGTTGTCCTCGGGGTCAAGCTCTGAAAGCACCAGTCCGGCCTTACGGAGCTCTCCCAGTACGACGGAGACATTTGCGGCATCATCTCCGAATACCTCCAGCGCTCTGACAGCGTCATCTCTCCTGAAAGAATCGGTCCCGAAGGCGTCCATGAGAACCCTGTATCTGCTCTGTATCCAGTTCGGAATTATAGGCATAAGATAGTGTAATACATTAGGATATATAAGTTTTTTGCTTAACAGTAAAGTAAACTTCTTTTTAACTTATCTTTTTTACTGCCACGACCACATCCGCCACATTCGTCCCCGTGTATCCCGTCCTTATCGCTCCCCCGACCTTCTCGAAGAAAGATGAGGTATCGCTCCTTTCAAGGTAATCGTTCGGGTCCATCCCGAGGCCGAGCGCTCTCTTCAATGTTCCCTCATCTCCAATGGCCCCCGCATAAGGGCTGTTCCCGTCTATGCCGTCCGTGCCTATGGACGCTATCTTCCCCCTGAACCCGTTGAGGAGCGCTCTCAGCACGAGCTCC
>WALJ01000020.1 GCA_015522885.1 Thermoplasmata archaeon | reverse complement strand
GATAAAGCCGCAGGATATTCTCCGCATATGCAGGAAGACACGGCCGAGAGGATAAACGAAGTCCTCGATGAACTCAGGGAAATAGGTGATGACGAAACGATATTGGTCGAAGGAGATAAGGACAGGGATGCGCTCCGCTCACTCGGGGTGACCGGCAGCATAACGGTCCTCAACGACGGGCATTCCATGGTTGAGACATCGGAGATGCTCTCCCGTTCCTTCGAAAAGGTGTATATAATGACGGATTGGGACCGAAAGGGAGGGCAGCTCGGAAGAGCGCTCTCCGAACAGCTCACTGCACTCGGGGTGGCTTTTTCCACGGAAGAGAGGAGGAAGATGGCATATCTCTGCAAAAAGGACATAAAGGACGTGGAGAGCCTTCCGGCACTGCTGGAGAGGATTGGGGTGGAAAATATCAACTGTTAAATACCAGTTTATCGTCCAAGTCCCATGCTTGATATCAAAGTCCTGAGGGAGCGCCCCGAAATCGTGAAGGAATCCCAGAGAAGGAGGGGGAAGGATGAGAGCGTAGTCGACGCAGTCCTCGAATATGACAGACTGTGGAGGGAGAGCCTGAAGAGGATCAACGAATTGAGAGCGCTCCGCAACAAGAAGAGCGCCGAGATAGGAAGGATAAAGAAGGAAGGGGGGGATATCTCCGCTATAAGTGCCGAGATGAAGAAGATAGCATCCGAGATAAAGGAACTGGATATAAAGGTCGAAGAGTACCTGCAAAAGCGGGACGAGCTTCTGAGAAGCATCCCGAATCTGATACATGAAAGTGTCCCTCACGGTGAGAGCGATGAGGACGATGTTCCCCTGAGATTCCGGGGAAAGGCACGGGTTCCCAAGGAATTTCTTGATGTGTTTGAGAGCGAAACTTCCGGGAAGATGGAGTATGAGATAATCGATTTCAAACCCATGAGCCATGTGGACATAATCGAGGAAAGAGGGCTGGCGGACATAGCAAGGGCTGCAAAGGTATCGTCAGCCAGATTCTACTATCTCAAGGGAAGGCTTGCAAGGCTCGACATGGCACTTCAGAACTTCGCGCTCGATATTCTCGAAAAGAAGGGATATACGCCTGTCATCCCGCCGTACATGTTAAGAAGAGCACCTATGGAAGGTGTAACGGATTTAAGTGCATTCGAGGAGATGATATATAAGATAGAGGACGAGGACCTTTACCTCATAGCCACTTCGGAGCATCCTCTCGCAGCGATGTACACGGACGAGATAATCGAACCAGACGAATTGCCCGTAAAATACGCCGGAATAAGCCCGTGCTTCAGAAAAGAAGCGGGAGCGCACGGAAAGGATACCAAGGGGATATTCAGGGTGCATCAGTTCAACAAGGTCGAGGAGTTCGTGTTCTGCAAACCAGAGGATTCTTGGAAATTCCACGAAGAGCTCATAAAAAATGCCGAGGAGATATTTCAGGCTCTCCAAATCCCGTACAGGGTCGTCAATGTGTGCTCGGGAGAACTCGGTGCCGTGGCATCGAAGAAATATGACATAGAGGCATGGATGCCCGCACAGGGGAGGTTCAGAGAGATGGTCTCTGCCTCTAATGCACTAGACTATCAGGCAAGGCGGCTGAACATAAGGTACAGGGGAAAGGATGAGAACGTATTCTTACACACGGTGAACAGCACGGCCATAGCCACCACAAGGGCCATTGTGGCGATAATAGAAAATCATCAGAGAGAGGATGGTACGATAGAGATTCCGAAGGCATTGCAGAAATATACGGGCTTCGATGAGATATAATACCGGAACCAAAGTAGGCCATATTTCATGGTTCAGGTTCTTTCTTGACCTTCTCTTTCCTCAGCCTTACGAACATGGCAACGGCAACAATCAGTACGGCACCAAGAGAAAGGAAGAGCAATGGGAAAAACACATCTGAGGATACGGATTTCCCGAAGGCATATAACGTATCCAATGAAGACACATACACCGTTCCATCCGGACCAATAGCCGGGTGCCATGCACCGCCGAATTTCCACCTCAGCTCTCCATTAACTCCGATGGCATAAAGCCCGTCAATATATACTGTGCCGTCCGAGCCTATCACAGGAGAGGATTCGAGCTGTGCACCGGCTTCGTATTTCCATGCAAGGGCCCCCGTGTTGTTAGCGGTATCATAAGGGCTTAATCCCGTGTGCTGTGCATTCGCTCCATACATCGGCCACGGAGCATAGTGGCCGAAAGAAAACCCACTCCTACAGTGCTTAACACCATCAAAGCAAGTATCCCGACTGCAAACACCTTCATTCCTTTTTTCTCCATAGTTATACCTTTTTCATCTATCCAATAGTGGTATATAAATGTTTCGTAGATATGGGCTTTGGGACAAAATTATTTGGTGGGCAATTCTAGGGCTTTACAATCCTCTTCTGTAAGCTTGATTGTGCGTGTATGATAGTGAGCGGAGTATTGTTCCAGGAATTCTATGACTTGTTCTTCGTGTTCTGTTCGGATGATGATCACACCCCGGATGAGCTTAATGTGAGG
>WALJ01000019.1 GCA_015522885.1 Thermoplasmata archaeon | reverse complement strand
CTGCTTTATGTGCAGGTCGTGAATGTAAGAAAAACCGTATCTGTTCTGAAAATCCAAGATGCTCGTATTTTCCAAAGAGAGGTGCGATGGATGCGTCCTGAGAGGTACGAGAATTGTCAGTGCCTCGTCCGGATTCAGCGAGGCTACGCTTAGAAAAAGATGCATTCTCTCAGAATCATCGCCCACATCGATATATGCGAGCTGAAAGTTCTCCCTGAGACCGGAATAACCGTGCAGCACGGTGATAGGTGTGCCATCGCTGCTGGCGATGTACGAAAACGAAGGCAGCAAGGCAACGAGCACCACAAGCACAGCTAAGTATTTCCTCACAGAACTATATGCCTCTCTCAGTATATGTATCTTTCGTAAAACAAAATCTATTCCGACAGAAAATTAAAGGGAAAAAGAAAGGGGTTTAGTAGTTTCCCTGGTCGATCATCGCATCTGCGACCTTCACGAAGCCGCCGATGTTCGAACCGAGCAGAAGGTCCCCGGGATGTCCGTACTTCTTTGAGTAGTACTCACCGGTGTTGTAGATGTTCACCATTATGTCGTGGAGCTTCTTGTCGACCTCTTCCCTTGTCCACCGGAGCCTCATGCTGTTCTGGGACATTTCAAGTCCGGAAACTGCCACACCGCCTGCGTTTGCAGCCTTGGCAGGTCCGAAGAGAACTCCGTTGTCCATGAAGTACTTTATCGCATCCAGCGTCGAAGGCATGTTCGCTCCTTCCACGACTGCCATCGTGCCCGCATCCACCAGCTTCTTCGCATCATCGAGATTTATCTCGTTCTGGGTGGCGCTCGGGAATGCAACATCAACCTTTCCGTGGTCCGCAGCGATCTTCCATGCGTTCTCGCCCGGATAGAAATCAACACCGAACTTCTCGGCCCAGTCGGATAGGCGGCCGTGCTTTATCGCTTTTGTCTCGTAGACACCGTTCCACATCTCCTTTGTGAGGCCGTTGGGCAGATAAACAGAGCCCTTTGAATCGGACAGGGTTATCACGGTACCGCCGAGTTCCGCAACCTTCTCAGCTGCGAACTGAGCGACATTCCCACTGCCTGACAGAGCAACTTTCTTGCCTTTCAGGTCCGTTCCCTTTGATTTCAGCATTTCCATGAGATAGTAGGTGGCACCGTATCCGGTTGCTTCGGGTCTTATGAGGGAGCCGCCCCAGTTCAGGGCCTTTCCTGTCAGCACTCCCTCGAACCTGTTGACTATCTTCTTGTAAGTTCCGAACATATATCCGATTTCTCTTCCGCCTACACCTATATCTCCTGCGGGAACATCGGTATCGGCACCTATGTGTCTGTAGAGCTCCATCATGAAGTTCTCAAGGAATCTTCTGACCTCCGCATCACTCTTACCGTGTGGGTCAAAGTCAGAACCGCCCTTTCCGCCGCCCATAGGGAGGGTTGTCAGAGCGTTCTTGAAAATCTGCTCGAATCCGAGGAACTTGATTATGCCGAGGTTCACGCTCGGGTGGAGTCTGAGTCCGCCTTTGTATGGGCCTATGGCGCTGTTGAACTCGACCCTCATTCCCCTGTTCACCTGTATCTCGCCGTTGTCGTCTTCCCATGTTACTCTGAAGATGACCTGCCTTTCCGGCTCGGTTATCCTCTCGAGAATCTTGTGTTTCATGTACTTCGGCTCTTTCTCGATAACAGGTGTCAGAGTGTGCAGAACCTCTGTCACAGCCTGAAGGAACTCCTTCTGCTCAGCGTTCTTATCCGTCACTTTCTGGATTACGCTTTCCACATATTCTTCTCCGTTCATTTTTATCACCTTTTTTCTAGGTTTTTTTGCGCTAAAAGGTCTCTCTCGGACTGCCGTCCTCGATTCACCTTTTTTGTTTTCTCTGTTTTGGAAGGACTTCAGATACTGGCCCATTTCCTTCCAAAGAGGCTGATTGGGCGGATACCTGTTCCTGTTATAAAGATTTGCCCGAAACGCTGTGAGCGCCTTTCGGCGTTTGACGATAGAGGCAGATAAAGATGTGAATGTCCGTTATATTATGTATAAATTGATATTAAAAGATACTAAAGAGATTTATAGTGGAAAAATCTTTCCGTAATGTGCTCAATGAACTGCTCCTGATACTAATACCCATATTCGTCGTTATCGACCCCTTCGCATCCCTGCCGCTCTTCCTTTCTCTCACTGCTGAGATGGATGAAAAGGCCAGAAGGTATGTGGCGAAACTCTCCAATCTCGTGGCCTTTTCATTTCTGACCGTCTTCGCATTCGTGGGCAAGCTGATACTGGATTACCTTGGAATCTCGATAAACGCCCTCATGATCGCAGGGGGTCTTCTCATGCTTTTCTCCGGTTTCGAGATGATGAGGGAGGGGGACAAACCGAGGTCAAAAAGAAAGAAGGACGTGAACCTCCCGCCGGGAAACATTGCCGTTGTACCTCTCGGAACCCCTATGCTCGCGGGTCCGGGCGCTCTTTCTCTCGTCATAGTCATGACACAGCGCTATCCCATGCAATTCTGGCCGCTGATAATCCTTGCCGTCGGCCTGACGCTCCTCATCACTCTCGGGATATTCATGCAGGCCTCGCGGATATACAAAGTCATAGGGAACACGGGAAGCAAGGCGCTCACGAGGATAATGGGACTGCTCGTCGCGGCATTTGCGATCCAGTACATCCTCGACGGAATAGCGGGATGGCTCACATCCATAGGGATCGTGTAAAGGTGAAGTTTATATGAAAATATGCGGATGGAACATTCACCACAGTGAAAAATTCGTTTACAAGGCGAATTCCGGCAGCCCTCTGATACAGCTGAAATTCTATCATTATCCAGAATATCGACAGGGCGTCGAGGTGCAGAGGGCACCGCAGGACTTCAAACTCAAAAAGAAGGGGGAGAACTCTTTTTTCGTGTTTCGGAAGAAGCTTCGTGCAAAAGGCATCATCTCCCTGGACAGGGATGTCACGGTATTTCCCGTCATTCATGTGCTGAACCCGAAAGATGACTGGGGCAGGATCTCCGGGTTTCCGGATGCCCTCAGGGAGAAATACAGAGAAAGCTCGAAGTACTGGCCTATCAGGTCTTCGGCCATCGATGCGCCGGAACACGATTGGTTCTCCTCCGATGACCTTTCATTCTGGCTCCGTTCCGCATGGCAGTACATCAGAGAAAGGATAAGATACCCGGAGAATCAGGAAAAGAGATTGGGCGCCGAAGAAGCTTTAATCAGAGGAATTGGGGACTGCGACGAGTTCACGGACCTTTTCATGACACTTGCCAGAATGCGTGGAATCCCGTGCAGAAGAATAACCGGTTTCTTCATATCAAATGAAGGAAGACATGTGGAAAGACATGCATGGGCTGAGGTTCTCAGTCCGAAGTTCGGCTGGTCGACCGTGGATATGGCACTTAACAACATCGGAGCTCACACAATAAACTATGTCGTGCTTAAGGTCGAGGAGTTCAATCCGGCGATATCCGACTATCAGGCGAGGATAAACCACACGAGTAAGGTACATTACCACTGGGAGATAGAAGAGCCGGATATAGAGCCGATAGAGTGCGAATGAATCTTATCTGTTCAATCTCTTTTTTTCTCGGAACTTTTTGGAATATTCGGTGGCTAGCCCGGAAACAATAGAGGCTTTAGCGAGTGAATCGAATATAAGTGCGAACGAAGCCTGCAGATAGGTGTTTGTGATTATCTTCGGATTGTAACATTCACAAAGGGCCTGTATGGAGGAATTTAAGAAACAAAACATTAATATTGTTATAGATATCATCAAAAGAACGCCAAAAACAGGATGCATAGGGGACATATGAAAATATTTATTTTCAATTGCTGTGATTGCAAAAAACAATAAGATTATGAAACCGCAATAAAGTCCGGTTTCAGAAGACCATGCTCCAGAACAATTAACAGGAAGAGGTGTGCTTTTAATCTTAAACAGCAATACAAGCCATACCAATAGATTTACTGAGAAAAGCGCATAATTGATTTTTCTTCCTAATTTGGTGACATCTTTTTCCACACACCGGTATCTATTTTTTGTATAATTGATTTTCGCCCCCGGGCTCTTTTGATCTTTATTTCAGCCCCGTCTTTGAGATCCTCAGGAACTTCGATGTTCACCCTTTGTATTCTTCTGAAAAGAGTGGTATAATCCGCAG
>WALJ01000018.1 GCA_015522885.1 Thermoplasmata archaeon | reverse complement strand
TTATAGTCGGAGACATAACCTTCTAAACTAATGATGTCTCCGACTAGCGGTCGCCGACCGGAGGAAAGATGTCTATCAAAGATATAAGTTAACAAAGTCAGGTCGGCGACTATAAAAGCCTCGAAACGATGTTTGAAGGAATGGTCTATGGATTATTCACATATTTTTTCCGTACATAAGGGGAAGTCATAACTGAAAGTAACGCTCCGTAATTGAGATTGAACACCACTTCGTCTCCTACTTTTAAGTCTATCTGCTTTGCATCCAGTATGATATGGTCACTGCTCGCACCAAGGATGTCAACATCCGATCTGGGAGTCAGTCCGGAAACCAGAACATCCTGTAATCCAACTCCCAGTATAGCTCTTCTTATTTGGCCACGATCTTGAAACTCGGGAACATTTCCGAATGCATCCTGACAAACCTCTCCGTAAGGTACGGATGGTTTTATCTTCGATTCAATGACCTCCGCAATCAGTGCGAACGCATCCGTGTATAACCCGGGGATGGGTTTTCTATAGAGGGTTTCACACCCCAAATAGATAGATTCACCCAGTCGTAAGTTATTGATCCTTCCGACATCCTCTGTGGACATGAACCAGCTGTAATTGGCTGAGTTCCCACCGGAAACGAACTCCAATTTCAGTCCGAACCTCTCTTCAATGTCTCCGGCAAGTGAGGACAAGTACCTCATTTTCTCCTCGTCCGGTTTGATTCCCCCGAAACAGGCCAGATTTGTTCCTATACCTGCAAGCTCGATTCCTTTTAGCGACATTACCCCCTTGACCGTGTCCTCTAAATCCGAAGGCATCAATCCCTCCCTTAAATCACCCAACTCCACCATTAAAATTATTTTATGTGTGATATTATTGCTCAGGGCAAACTTTGAGAGGCTTTTGACCACTGACAGCTCCGAATTAAGACTAATGTCGGCATACTTTACTACTGATTCGGCTTGACTGGGGACGGGTGTTCTCAGTAGGAGAAACCGTGCCTGTATGCCTGCCTCACGCATCCTCCTGATATTAGCTATCCTTGAATCGGCAAGGATATTCATCCCGCTTTTTACTAAAGCAGTAGCGATGGTAGGGTCTCCGCAAATCACCTTTGTAACACCGATAACACTGATGCCCTTTGAACCATATAGTTCGTTCAATGTTTTCGCATTATGTGAAATTTTCCCGATGTCCATCTCTATTCGAGGTGTCGTCATATCAGTCACGCTCGCCTGATAGTTCCGGAAATACCGCAAATAACTTTTTAACGAGTTTTTCGCCCCCATACTTCAGAACATCCGTTGTTGGTAATCGGAACATCTTTTCATACTCTGTTATAGTCTCTTTGATTTCCTTGTCGGTCATATCTTCGTGGTTGAGTGTGATGGCGATTACCTTCGCTCTCGAAAAGATCTCTATCATCTCTATCTCACTTTTCAAGGTTGGCATCGGTATATATGGGAAATCTCCAAGGTTCTTTCTTTTCGGAGGGTGCTGAACTATAATAGCCTTCGGCTTTGCACCCCGTACAATAGCACACGAGCTAAGGTATGCAGGATGGCTAAGAGCACCCTGGCCTTCGACTATGATTATATCGGGGTGCTCCGTATCCCGTGCTTCCATGACCGCATTTTCAATTTCCCCTGTCATGAACTCTTCAACAATGGCATCCACGGCAACACCATACTTTGCGCCCTGAATTAATCCTGTCTGTCCGGTTGCCACGAACGCAACGTTCAACCCTTCTTTCCTCAGTGCTTCCATAAGGACTATCGCTGTGGTTCTCTTGCCAACTGCGCTGTCCGTGCCAAGTACGACCACTATTGGCGTGTTGACCTTGAGAATGCGCCCGGAGAAAAGACGCAACTCCTTTTTTGCGGGAGGTTTTCTGATATCGTATATCTTGACCCCGCACTTTTCTGCCTTTTGTGTGAACTCCTTATCATCGGTAAAGAACTCGTGGAGGCCGTTCACTATGTTCATCCCCTTTTCCATCGCATCAAGTAATATCTTCCTCTGCTCCTTCTTAAGAAATGCCTCAAGAGGCGCAACACCGTATATGAAATAGTTCGGAATCTCTTTCAATCTCTCAATAGCATCATCGAGATCACGGAATATAAGTATCCCATTTTTCACTCCATCGAGATATTCTCCGGCATCCATACCGGCCTTCGTACTGTCGATAACACCCACTATCTCGTACTTTTCGGAGTGCCTAACAAGTCCATTTGCAGTCTTCCCGTCCATCTTTCCAAATTCTTTTTCACAATATACTATTGCCTTTGTTTTCATGTATTGTCACCTCAATTGGCGGAGAACCGAATGGTCAACCAGATATTTCCTCTGTTTTTACCTTCTTTTCCCTTCTTCAGGGGGTGTCCAGTGACTTCTTATCTTCCCAAAAGTCTTTTCTTCTTACACAGATGTATATCTTCATGCTTTTTAAACCTTGTGTCTGAGAAATTCCAATGAACAGTTCTCCCCTTTCTCACCGAGTTTGCGGAGCGCTCCTTGTCTCATGGGAGACAGGCAACCGAGGTAGCGAGCATGATTCTCCGCATCGATGATGTTATAATGTTATAGCGGCAAAGGGCGAAAGCAAATCGGAGAACGAACCCTCTCAGCGGGCGGAGAGGAAGAGCAGTAAGCTGATAATCTTTTTTTTCTTTTGATTATTTTCGATAACCTCTGCCTCTTTTGAATATCTCGATAACTTTTATGACATCGGATTCGACGCAGTAGACTATTCTGTAATCCGCAATTCGGAGGCGGTACTTCTGCGGTTTCGTGCCCTTCAGGGGTTTGATATCCGCATTCGGTCTCGGTTTGAACGGCTCTTTTTCCAGTTCCTTTAATCCCGCCTTTATCCTGTTCCGCATCTTTTCGGACAGTTCTCCGAACTGTTTCCTGAAAGTCCCTGAAACCAGTACTCTGAACATCCGAAATCTTCCTTACAGCTCATCCAGAGGAATGAACTCATCCTCTTCCAGTATTCGGTTCCAGCGCTCGTCAAGTTCCTTCCACGCACCGCTCTCTATGAGCTTTCTTATTATCTCGTCATAGCTCTCTCCCTTCTCACCGAGTCTGCGGAGCATCTCTTTCGTTTCATAGGATACTGCGATAGTGGTCGTTCCCATTACATCACCTATAATGCTTATAGACATTATAGTATTTATAGGTGTCGGAAAGGGGGAAGAATAACATCAAGGCGGTTAACGTAGAATGTACGAAATTCGTATATTCGGCTTTTTTGAGTTGCTGTGAAATTTCTTTGCCTCTTTCATATCCATTTCAATCTTTTTATTTTATATGGAGCGCTCCGCGCTCACCCTCCATATAATTCCGGCTTCTAACTTTTTCCCTCTATTTTTCATAAGAGCATCCGTTTTTATCTCTCCCTTCCCCGGAGCGCTCCTCCCTCACCTGTACACCTTTCCCCTGTGGCCTATCCTAAGAACTAGCACGCACTCCTCCGTCTTCGCATATATCACCCGATAATCCCCGATTCTGTACTTGTAAAGCCCTCTGAACTTTCCGGAAAGCGCCGTGCCTTTGTCCGGGTCTTCTTCGAGTTCGTGCTCAATCTGTCGGAGGATGCGCTCCGCAACAGCCCTGTCCAGATTCCTCAGGTCCCTCATCACGGAGGATTTGTATTCTATCTTACAGCCCAAGCCTTTCCCTCATCTCTTCCGCTGATATGGTTTCGTCGTCCTTGTCCCTGAGCCTTTCGAGCGCTATGAGGTAATCGGCGTATTCGTCCAGATATTCCTTCAATGCCTTGCGGACCACATATGTCTTGGGCCGGTCCAGAAGCTCGGCTACCTCTTCCAGCTCATCGGCAAGGTCCTTGGGCAGTCTTACGGACAGAGTCACGGTCATGGTATCACATGTAATACAATGCATTACTAGTATATCAATGTATCGCACAAACAGAACTACCGCTCCGTATCTCCTACCGACCTAGATTTTCTACTTCAAAAACTCCCTCAGAACCTCGGGTATCTTCTCTATGACATCAACGGCCATCATTCCGTAGCTCTTCTCTTTGAACGCAAGCTCTCCGGCATATCCGTTTATGAACGCTCCCAATCTCGCAGCATCGTAGGGAGTCATTCCCCTGCCTATGAGCGATGTAACGATGCCGGCAAGTACATCTCCCGTGCCTCCCACAGCCATCCTCGGAACCCCGGTCCTGTTGAGCGCCACCTTTTTTCCGTCCGAGACGATATCCATGTGACCTTTCAGGAGAATCACAATCCCGTATTTCTCCGCTGTTTCCCTGACAAGCTCCCTCCTTTCTTCCATTTCATCAGGGACTTCGGCGCCGAAGAGCGCCTTGAACTCCCCCCTGTGTGGTGTTACCACCGTGTTCTCCGGAAGCTCCTCAGGGCTCACGAGGTGGAGCGCATCAGCATCCAGAACAAGAGGGATTTCGGAGGAATTCACCATGTATTTTACCGCTTTTTCCGTCCCATCATCGCGACCTATTCCCGGTCCTATCAGGGCTGCATGCAGTTTCCCCTGCATCTCCAGAAACCTGTCGACAGCGGAATCGCCTATCACTTCCCTCCCTTCGGAGAAGACTATGAAATTGTCGGATGCCGAGGCAACCGTACCGTATATCCTCTCGGGAACCGTGAGATACACGAGGTCTGAACCTGTTCTGTATGTGGCTTTTCCCGCCATTATCGGCGCTCCGTGATAAGGTCCACCTCCGATTACTATCACCCTCCCTGCATCTCCTTTATGCGCTTCTTTTCCCGGCCTCGGGTACCTGACAAAGGCTCCGGGGCCGATATATCTCTTCGCATCTTCGGAAATTCCTATGTCAACAACCCCGACATTTCCTTCCATACCTTCCTTCGGGGAATCGAACGTTATCGTCAATTGTGGCCTAACGCACGGTTCGTACCCTATACCGCTGGGAACATCTATGGAAATGACAGGCTTTTCCGATGAATTTATGAGCTCTATCGCTGTTCTGTAAGGCTCCTTCGGATTGCCCGAGACACCGATGCCTAGGAGCGCATCTATGATGATGTCCGAATCTTCAGTCAGCACTTTTAACCCTTCCTTTTTATGCACCGGTACCCCAATTTCCATGGCTCTTCTGAGGTTCAGATTCGACAGCTCGCTCCTCACCTTCCCTTTTAAAAGGAATATCACAGGCTCGGCCCCTTTCTTTTTAAGATACCTTGCCACGACAGTGCCATCCCCCGCGTTGTTTCCCGTTCCGCAGACAATGAGCGCTCTTTTGCCCTTGACATCGTACTCGGAGGCTATTATCTCCGCCGCTCCTTTTCCGGCGTTTTCCATCAGCCGCTCCTCCGGGACTCCGAGCCACACGGCATTCCTGTCGTACTCTCGCATATCGAGAAAGCTTATGGGATGCATGAAACCGGAGAAGGGAAGTGAGAGATAAAGTTTGGCACGAAATCCTCCGCTTCGAGCTTTCCATGTTCACTGTCCGAATATCCGGTATGAGCGTGGAACGAAGGTTTAAATTCACTTCGTATTCAGGGTGAAGCATGCAGGAGACAAAGAGCATCATCAGATATGTACTTTCCAGAGGCGGGATTAGCACTTTCAGGCTCAGCAGAATAATGCTTCTTCTGGACCTGAAATGGGGCTCTGAGACCGGTAGGAAAGCCACAGGACTGCACTATGTTCTCTATCCGTCTGCTTTTTACATCGAAGAGTTCCCCGACATACTTGAAAACGACGAACACATCGAAAAAATCATTCCAAGCGGAGGCAAAAACAAAAAAGGAATTTTTAGGCTGAAAAGCGGTGCGAATGTGGAACTAGCTGAAGACCTCAGGTCATATATAGATGATATTCTAAAGGAAGTTAATGGCATGGATGACCACACTCTGAACATGGCCGTGGTCTCAAGAGAAGATTATAAAAAACTCCTATCCTGATGATGGAAAACATAGCCAAATCATGCCGGACTCTGTAAACCCATTTCGAACATAAGAGCCCCGTAGTGTAGCGGTCAATCATGCCGGACTTTGGATCCGGTGACGGGAGTTCGAGTCTCCCCGGGGCTATACTATAGTCGCCGACCTGATTAAGCCCTCCTCACGGAAGGCAAACTCGGAACTATCGTTCCTCCCACGTCCTTCCACAAGGAAGGTCTGCTCGGAGCTGTCGCTCCTCGTAAAGCCCTCTTATCAGAAGGCAAACTCGGAACTATCGTTCCTCGTAAAGCCCGTCTGCCCACGATATAAGTTAACAAAGTTAGGTTGGCGACTATAATCTTCCGACTGGTTGGCCGCTCTCCAAGGCAGCGGGGGAACCCGAATGTGGCAGGCTCACGATAATAACGGAAAACGAGGAGGGGACGGAAGCAGGGGAAAAGAGATAAGAATGGTGCTGGTGGGGGAGTGGATTGTCGGGAAAAAGAAGGTTGAGCTTTCCGGCTTTTCAGGAACTTTTAAATAGGTGCTTAATGTATATCATTATGATGGCTGAAGAAGAGTTAAAGCTCAGAAAAAACATGTCGATATGTGGAAAAGATGAACTCTATGAGTTGCTCAGCCGAAGCAAGGAGGAGTTGGGAAGATTTGGAATAGAGAAAATAGGTTT
>WALJ01000017.1 GCA_015522885.1 Thermoplasmata archaeon | reverse complement strand
TCTCCACACTTCCGTCGTCAAGATTCCTCGCACTGCCGTGTATCCGCATGTTGCGGGCAATCATCTTCACAAAAGCCCTGTAACCGACAGCCTGAACATTCCCGCGGACTATCAGCCTGCGCCGTTTCATACCCTTCATAAAAACACCGGGGTATATATGGCCTTTGGTCTGAACTGTATGAGTGCCAAAGGCCGCTGTTCAGAAACCTGATAAGCTTGGAATTGTGTTTCTGACCATATAGCCTTCGACCCGGGTTTTGTATTTATGATGCGGTTGAAGGCCGCTGGCCAGAAACCTCATATCACTTTGCCAATGTTTCTGTCCATATAGCCTTTGCTCTGAACTGTATGAATGCCAAAGGCCGCTGTTCAGAAACCTGATAAGCTTGGAATTGTCTTTCTGACCATATAGCCTTCGACCCGGGTTTTGTATTTATGATGAGTCGAATGCTGCTGTTCAGAAACCTCATATAACTTTGCCAATGTTTCTGACCATATAAGCCTTCGACCCGACTTTGTTAACTCTTTGTTAACTTATATTGTATGCAGATAGACCATGCCGGGTCAGCTTTGCCTCCCGTCAGGAGGCTAGCTTATGAAATCAGAGATTTCATTCGAGACTGCCAGTCAGAGACATCATTGGTTTAGAAAGTTATGTTTCCGACTATAAATCCCGTTGCCCTCGGAGATTCATGACTTCTTTTGTCCATCAACATAGACAAAAATATCATTTTTTGTCAATGCCCATCGAAGTCCTTAAACAGTCCTTTGACTTTTTACCTGCTATGCTCTCCGATGCTATACGGCGATGAAACCCCTGGTGGGCAGAAAGAAGCCTACCGGATGAGATTGTGGGCGTGAAAAGAGAGAAAACGGAGGAAGTGGTGAGCTCGCTGAGCACCGGCCTGATCAAGGGGATAATCGGCCCGAGATGCTCCGGCAAGACTGCTCTTCTCTACCAAATCATCGACCACTTGATTCGCCGCGGCACACCTCTCATGAACATCCTGATGCTGAACTTCGACGACAACAGCATATATGCGGCAGAGTTCGAGACACTCCTCACGGAATGCAGGAAGATAAACCCGGATCTCACTTACATCTTTCTCGACAAGGTGCAGGAGAGGCCGGGCTGGGAGCGATGGGTGAGAACGCTCTATGATACGGGGCAGTTCTCGCAGATATTCGTAACAGGCTCCTCTTCATCCCTTCTGAAAGAAGATGTCGCCAGAGTGCTCACAGGAAGACATTCCACATGCTGCCCTTTTCCTTCAGAGACCTCACACACTTTTATAAGCAGGAAGATATTATCACCACACAGGATGCAGACCTCCCGTTCTGCACACTCAAACAGCTAAAAATCGCAGAAACGCCTGTCTTTGACTTTATCCAGTAGGGCAGGGGAGAAAATCAGCGCTCCTTCTTTGAAAGAGCTGTATGAAAAACTCCGAAAGCCCGCCGCACAACTTTCATATACTCTTTTGTTTAGGCAAAATCATGCCCGGAAAGATAAGGCAGCCCATCGTGAGCGTTCTCGGCCATGTGGACCACGGAAAAACAACGGTGCTGGACTACATAAGAGGAAGCGGCGTGGTCAAGAGAGAGGCCGGAGGAATAACGCAGCACATAGGCGCCACGGAGGTTCCGATAGAGGTGATATACTCTGTCTGCGCTCCCCTTATAGGCGAAAAGAAGTTCGACGTTCCGGGCCTGCTGTTCATAGACACACCGGGTCATCATTCCTTCACAACCCTGAGGGCAAGGGGGGGCGCTCTCGCTGACATAGGTGTTCTCGTCATCGATATAAACGAGGGGCTGATGCCTCAGACGATAGAATCGATAAACATACTGAAGATGAACAAAACGCCGTTCGTCATAGCTGCGAACAAGATAGACCGGATAGACGGCTGGAACTCGAGATCGGAGCCGTTCGTCATGTCCGTTAAAGAACAGACCGAGAGGGGCATCGAGAATCTGGATGCGAAGATATACAAGCTTATAGAGAACCTGTATTTGCATGATTTTCCCTCGGAGAGATACGACAGGATAGAGGATTTCACCAGAAACGTGGCCATAGTGCCGATAAGTGCGAAGACCGGAGAGGGCATTCCCGACCTCCTGCTCATGATCGTCGGGCTGGCACAGAGATTTCTGGAGAAGAACCTCAGGAAGGAGGAAGGCCCCGGAGAGGGCACCATCCTCGAGATAAAGGAAGAGAAAGGTCTGGGCACGACACTGGACACCATCGTTTATGCCGGTACCGTGAAAAGGGGCGACACCGTCGTTCTCTGGACAAAGAACGGGCCGCTGATAACAAAGGTGAAAGCGATACTCAAACCCAAGCCTCTGGATGAGATAAGGGACCCGAGAGAGCGGTTCGACAGGGTGGAGTCGGTGAGCGCTGCCGCAGGCGTGAAGATGTTGCTTCAGGAATACGGGGAGATAATGGCGGGAACGACCGTCAGGGTGGCTGAAAAGGGCAGGGAAAAGGAGATAGTCGAGGAAATGAAGGACCTCTACGAGATGAGCATAGAGACCGACGAGAGCGGGGTGATAGTCAAGGCGGACGCCATAGGCTCCCTTGAAGCGCTCGCTTACGAACTGAAGGCAATCGGCATACCGATAAAGAGGGCCGAGGTCGGGCCGATATCGAGGAGGGACATAGTGGATGCCGCCACCATACAGGACCCTCTAAGGAAGGTCATACTGGGATTCAATGTACCGATGCTTCCCGAAGCGAAAGACGCTCTTTCCGACGAGGTTGCCGTCTTCATCAACAATGTCGTCTACAAGATAGTGGAGGATTACGAGGAATGGCTCGGAAAAAGGAAGGAGGAACTCGACAAGAAAACAAGAGAGGTCATAACATATCCCGGTTCTTTCAGGATACTGCCGGATTACATCTTCAGGCTGAGCAAGCCCGCAGTTGTGGGTGTAAGGGTTCTCGCAGGCAGGATAAGGCCGGAGCAGAGGCTGTTGAAGGAGGACGGCAGGGTGGTCGGAAGGATAAAGTCGATAAGGAGCGGTGAGAAGACCCTGAAAGAGGCCATAGCGGGACAGGAGGTCGCCATCTCCGTCGAAGGCGTTACGGTCGGAAGGCAGATACACGCGGATGATATCCTTTACATAGACATATCGGAAGGCGATGCGAGGAAGTTGAAGAAGACCGACCTGAACTACGATGAAAAAGAGGTACTCGAAAAGCTCATATCCATAAAGAGAAAGGAAAACAAGTTCTGGGCGATGTGAAGTGGATTAAAAGATTGGGATAACGGACCTTATTCTATTAAACCAAAATAGATTACTCCAGGAATATCGTTTTTAAATCTAAATTCCTTATATTTTATATCTTTCAATAATTCGGTGATTTTCCCCAAGTGTTTTTTCCATTCTTCATTATCCTCAGTTACAGGAAAAACTATAAACAAAGTTGCCTTATTGGTACAATCTCTAGACTTCAGTTTTTCGATGTCATCGATTACTCCTTGGACATTTCGGGTAATTGGTCGTGTTTTGTTCTCGACATTGTCATATCTGTAGTTAGTGTTGACAGTTTTCAATTCTATTGCCCAGTTATCGAAGGTAATATCAATCCTATCTTTTTCTGGAGCAACGGTTTGAAAGTCTTTTGATAAACTCGCACATAATTCTACTTTGAGCCAGCCTTCAAATTTTGCCCTTTCTTTAGCAAATATTTTCAATCCCTTGTTCTTTTCCAATTTTGGTGTTATTTTCTCAAAGATAGTTTTCGTTAATTCTTCAAATGTTGTTTCTACCGCCATTGCAACTCTATGCCATTCGATATTAAAACACTTTCCCTTATGCGGTGCGCTCCCCCTCCTCCCCTTATTTTAGGGAACCGGACTACAATGCAGGAGTATTCGCTCAATCTATGCTCTGTTCCTCGGGACAGTATCCCGTAATCATCTCATAAAGTCTCAGGACCATATCTCTGAATTCAAAGTCTGTGTCGGCAT
>WALJ01000016.1 GCA_015522885.1 Thermoplasmata archaeon | reverse complement strand
TGCTCCTTTGTACCATCCCTCGGGAAGTTCAGCACCGCATGCATAACAGATTGTAGCGTCCTTGCTTAGCATGGTTCCGCAGTATGGACACGGATATTCATCGGCTTCACCGCCTTCTTCGGCAGGTGCCGCAGCTGCTCCTTTGTACCATCCCTCGGGAAGTTCAGCACCGCATGCATAACAGATTGTAGCGTCCTTGCTTAGCATGGTTCCGCAGTATGGACACGGATATTCATCGGCTTCACCGCCTTCTTCGGCAGGTGCCGGAGGCTCTTCTGTGGGAGCTTCTTCGGTAGCTACTTGCTCTGCAGCCGTTTCTTTTGCGAGCTCTTCCGCGGCTTCCTTCGTAGGCGGTTCCGGTACCTCTTCCACAACTTCTTTCTTGGGTTCCGGTACCTTCTCAGGCCCTGCCTCCGCTTCTTCTTTCTTTTTCTTAATCTTTTCCGGCTCTTCCGACACTTCCACCTTGGGCACTTCCACCTCTCCGCCGACCTTCACCTCCGCTTTTTTAGGAACGGACGGCAACTCCACGGATGCTGTTGATACACCGCCTTCGAGTATGGATTTCTCTCTTTCCACAAGGGTCTTCTCTCTGGCTGCAAGAGTCTCCTGCTCCTTCAGAAGCCCTTCCTCCCTTTGAGCGAGCTCTTTCTCTTTTTCCACTATTTCCTTGCTCCTTGAGCTCATCTCATCAAGAAGTTTCTTGAGTTCTTCCTCATATTTAAGCGTCCTTTCTTCGGCGGATATCGCAGATTTCTCTCTATTCAGAAGCGCTTTTTCCCTCTGATTCAGGGCTTCCTGAGCAGAGACAAGCTCTGACTCTCTGGATGCGAATTTTTCGATATTAGACTTCAGTTCGCTTTCTAGAGATTTGATGCTGTTTTTGGCATTCTCTATCTCGCTCATAGCCCTGCTTAAGTCATCTCTCTCCTTATCCAGAGCGGCACGGGTCTTCTCTATATTTTTACGCTCTTCATCGAGTTTTACCTTTATCTCTTCGAGCTGAGAGGCTTTTTCGGCGAGTTCCTTCTCTTTGGATGCGATAGAGCTTTTCTGGGATTCTATCTCTTCCCTTTCCTTCGCTACTCTATCCTCCTCTTCCTTTATCTTCGCCTCTCTCTCTTTGAGCTTCTCTTCCTGCTCTTTCAATTTTGCGATATAGCTTTGCATTACATCAAGAATTGGCTCTTCGTCCACGGTATTCCCCCTTGGTTCACGGGACAATCGACCTTCAATATATAACTTTTTTTACTCTGCGTCATCTAAGGCGAGTCCTTTTCTGTCTACGCTCACTATATGGGCTCTTCCTCCCTTCTGCTCTATCTTTCTAGCGACACGCTCGGGTTCATCGGTGAGTGCGATTATGCTTCCGCCTCCGCCTGCTCCGGTGAGTTTGGCACCGTATACCTTGTCCTTTATCGGAGTTATAAGGCTGTCCAGCTCTTTGCAGCTGGCCCCAAGCAGGGAGAGCAGTTCGTGGTTCTCGTTCATAAGCTCTCCGATTCTTACAAAGTCACCTCTTTTCAGCGCTCTTCTTCCTTCTTCCACGAGCTTTCCTATCTCCTCTATCACATCCCTGCCGAAAGGACTTCTTTTCACAACCCTGCCAACTTTTTCCACCATATCCTTGGTTGAAGAGCGCGCTCCTGTTATGCCCACAACGAAGCTCATCTCGGGCACATCTATCGAGTGTATGTTCCATATCTTGCCTTTTTTTTCGACGGACCACCTGAAATTATCCTCCTTTTTTTCGGAAATAAAGACCGCCCCCCCGAGGGTCGATGTAGAGGTATCCGTTGGGCTCGCACCCCCCTGAACCGTGTATTCCACATCGAACGCTTCTCTGGCGATTCTTTCCTTTTCTGCCACTGATTCCAGAGACCTGAGCGCTCCCAGCATAGCCACGGTAAGGGCGGCAGACGAACCGAGACCGGAGGACGGGGGTACACGGCTGTATATTTCGATGTCAAGCGGCCCCCCGTTCCATCTCCTCATTATCTCTCGTATGTAGTAGCTTCTGTTCTCTCCGAGAGGTCTTCTGTCCAGAGTGAACGAGGAAGAGCGCTCCACCCCGACCTCTGTCCTCATGTCTATGGCCATTGCTATGGCAGGTTTGCCGTAGACAACGGCGTGCTCTCCGAATAGGATGAACTTCCCTGGTGCTGAGGCTGTGGACATGAGAGGGGAAAGGGAGAGAGAATATAAGGTTTGAGGGAAAGGTTAATTTATCAGCAATAGATACAGGAACATGGGCAAAATAGGAACTATAGGGCAGTTCGAAATCCTCTTTCTCAATCCAATGGGCATATTTGCAGTTCTAATGGTTGTAATTGGAATGGTTATGTTATTTGCATATAGTATTATAATAGTTATAGATCCACATATTATTTTAAATACTACCACTCAATACTACCCAACTTTTTTTGTTTCAGTAGGTTTTCTGGGGATGCTTCTCTCTGTATTCTTTATGAAAATAGAATCTAAGAAGTTCATTGACAAAATAAAGTCCGAAGCAACTAATATCAAAAAGCATATAAGAATAGAAGATATGCATGAAATGGAACTTGAAAGTTCAGAATTTGGTATAGATAATGTTGATATAGAAATATTAATGGCGGTAAGGGAGTCAGGAGGCTTTCTGCCCATACTTAGAAAAGATGTAAATTACTCCGCAATATTGGTTTCGGAAAAAGAATTTATTAAAAGATTGGCTAAGCTTTACATGATGGAGTATTTGCATCTTCCAGAAAAAGGTATGAGAATTTACCTATCTTCTCGAGGATTGGATGTGTTGGTACTTCCAAGGATAACTTTTACAGCAAAAATTCCAGAGGACATAGCCCTTATGCTAGGACATGCTCACGAACTGTACAGAAATAATGAATTTGGCGCCGCCATAGGAAAATGCTACAATCTGCTTGAGAGGGCATTAAAGGTGCATCTAATACCTTCTGTTGACGACTATCAGAGAAAATGGAATGAAAAACACCCAAAAGATAGAGAAAAATGGAAAGGAAATAAAACCCAAGTAGGATTGAATGCTCTTTTCAATTTTTACAAGGAGCACTCCAGATTTGATGAGAAAACATTGAAGTTCGTTAAAAATTCTATAGATTACATTGCGGATATTCGCTCTAGGTATTCTCACGATAAGCCATCTCCCAAACGAAAAAACGATGCTATAAGAGTCCTTAATCTTACAGAAATAGTCCTAGGCCTCCTTTTCGAGGATATGAAACGAAGAGTGAGCATATTGGCGGGATGAGTGCGGGGGAGGGGATTCGAACCCCCGAAGGACTAACCACAGGGTCCTAAGCCCTGCCCCTTTGGCCGCTCGGGTACCCCCGCATATAAATCTCTACGGTGAAGGTGGAGGACAGGTGGTTTATTAGGTTTTCCGGCATCCAAGTATTTTATACCAAAACCATTCTCCCCTGTGTTCGACATAATAGGAGCGCTCTCCTCCATGCCGCCTTGGCTAATCGTACTTCTCATCTCGATGCTCCCTTTCATAGAACTCAGAGGCTGCATACCCACAGGAATACTGATTTTTCACATGTATCCCTTAACGGTATTCGTCATAAGCATAATCGGCAACCTCATTCCCGTACCTTTCATCCTTATATTGTTCGAAAAAGTGGAAGTCTGGCTGAGGAAGTATCCGAGAT
>WALJ01000015.1 GCA_015522885.1 Thermoplasmata archaeon | reverse complement strand
CCCGCGCGTCCGTCGGGCTCTTTCTTTTCTACGAACTGCGTTGGCTTGCCCTCCAAAGCGAGTTTTTTCCACCAGCCCTTCGGGCTTCGGAAAAACCGGTAAAAGGAACAGCGGGCTTACAGCCCACTAAAAACTTACATAAACCCCTTATATTTGCAAATCCGGGCCTGTGGTCTCCCAGACTCCCTGACGGGAGTCGGGCTTGCGAAGGCGTAACTTCGCTCGAGTGGTTACAAAGCCTTTTATCCTCAAAAGGCATGCGCCCACTATCCCACTTTGTCCTATCGGGCCTGTGGTCTAGTGGTTATGACGTCGCCTTGACACGGCGGAGGTCTCCGGTTCAAATCCGGACAGGCCCACTTCGGACTCCTATCCTCGGAAGTCCTGCTCATAAAGGCGTAACTTTGCTCGGAGCGCCAGCCTTCAATCTCAAAAGCTTTAAAAATGGTGTGAAATTCGCAACAATGTGGGCGCGTGGCCTAGCATGGATAGGGCGCCAGCCTTCTAAGCTGGATGTCCGGGGTTCGAATCCCCGCGCGTCCGTCGGGCTCTTTCTTTTCTACGAACTGCGTTGGCTTGCCCTCCAAAGCGAGTTTTTTCCACCAGCCCTTCGGGCTTCGGAAAAACCGGTAAAAGGAACAGCGGGCTTACAGCCCACTAAACGCAATCTTTACAAAGAAAGACACCGTGCGAGGAGTTACGCCTCCGAGCAGAGGACTTCCGAAGGAAGCCCGAAGATGGAAAAGAACAGCGCCTTCCGTTCGGAAGGCTTGGTCGCACAGACGTTACTGTGCTCCACTCACCCAGTCCTGCTCACTCACAAAATATATATCCTACCTCTAAGTCGGAGAGTAAAAGCTCAACTATATATGCTTATACTATGTGACCCTGCTTGTGCCGGCGTAACGGCACTCGAGCAGCCAATCATGTCGGCCTCTTCCCATCAATAAACCGTTTAACATAAGCAGAACGCTCCCGTAGTGCAACGACCTCCTTCGGAGGCCTGGTTCGCAACCAAGTATGGTTGCTCATAGCGGCCAATCATGCAGACCAATCTCCCCATAAATCGTTTAAAATAGCAAAATGCTCCCGTAGTGTAGCGGCCAATCATGCCGGCCTTTCGAGCCGGCGACTCGGGTTCAAATCCCGACGGGAGCATATATAATTCATTTCGAATCTCCTACATGATTTTTTCCCTGATTCTAAAAATATGATTACAGTCGCCGACCTGACTTTGTTAACTTATGATTTGTGCAAATGGCTTTTGTCAGGTTAGCGGTTGCCAGTCGGAGACCTCATTAATTTAGGAGCTTATGTCTCTGACTATGAAAACGAAGAAAACAGAGCATCCGATGAATGGATGAATCATATATCATTAAACTCACAATATCCATCGGAGGTAAACTATTTATATGGATCTTTCTTTACGATTCTGGAGCATTGTTTTCCCGCTTCCAGCTCCGAAAACCAGGAAACGGGCAGCAAGGTGATAAAAATGACCGAACTGTCCGAAAAACGGAAGCGAATGATATTTGCAGGGGGCCTTGTTCTACTGGTAGCGCTCTCCATGGATTTCTGGAACTGGACTTCTGCGGTGCCGCTCGTACTGGGAATGCCTTTCTGGGTTATCTGGAATATTCTCATTGTGCTTGCCACCGGCTTTTATTTCCTGATGTTCTCGCTGTACCTCTGGAGGAATTGAATGCTCGTACTCGTGATTGTCTACCTTATCGTGCTCCTCATTCTCAGCCTTCTTGCGGAAAAGATGGGTAAGAGAGATTCGGAGGGATACTTTCTTGCAGGCAGGAGCTTCGGCCCGATACTGCTGTTTTTCACCATGGCGGCCACCAACTTTTCCGCTTTCTTCTTCCTCGGTTTCGCTGATGCCGCATACACCTACGGATTCGGGGAGTACGGGGTCATGGCACTTGGCACGGCCTTAATGCCTATCATGTTCTATGTCATAGGAAGAAAGGCATGGAAACTCGGAAAGGAGAAAGGGTATACGACGGCGCCTGAGCTCGTCGGAAAGGAGATGAAAAGCCGCGGTCTCCGCATACTCGTCATGTCTGTGATGATAGTGTTCACCCTCCCCTATCTGGCAGTTCAGGCGGTCGGTGCGGGATACATAATAAGCGCTCTGTCCGGTACCGATGCATTCATCGGAGCGGTGATTGTCAGCATAGTCATAGGTCTATACGTATCGATGGGAGGCATGAGGGCCTCGGGATGGACGGATGTCCTTCAGGGCGTACTTATGTTCTCCGCAATGCTTATCGCCGGAATATTCATAGCCGGAGCTCTCGGAGGGTTCTCGGCGGCGGGGGAGAGCACCTACAGGTCAAACCCCGAACTTTTTACAAGGGCCGGCTCTTTCTTCACTCCGTCCATATGGCTGTCTTTTATGGTATTATGGATATTCGCAGATCCGATGTTCCCTCAGATGTTTTCGAGATTTTACACTGCAAAGAGCGAGAAGTCCCTGAAGTGGACCATGACACTCTACCCGTTCCTCATAGCCTTCCTTTTTCTTATCCCCGTTCTCATAGGTGTCTGGGCTAAGGGTCTCGGCATAAGCGCTCCGAAAAATCAGGTGATGATAGTTATGGTGCAGAACTATACCCCTCCGTGGGTGTTCTACTTGGTAATGTTAGGAGCTCTTTCCGCCCTTATGTCCACCGCGGATTCCCAGCTTTTTGCCGTATCGACCATGTTCGTAAGGGACCTTAACATCGGCAAGAGATTCGGAGAGGTCGGAACAAGCGTGCTTGTCACATGGGCAATCGTGGCTGGAACAATCGCTTACAGCGCCTATTTCTTCGGAAGCAAAGCGGATATCATGGGCTTCCTCGTTAAAAATGCTTTCTCAGGCCTCGTCGTGCTTGCTCCGGTCTTCCTCGGAGCTCTTTATTGGAAAGGTACGGGCCGGCTTTCGGCCATCGCTTCCATTCTTATCGGAGAGAGCTATGTCGTTCTTGCGGGAATGAAAAAAGTCCCGAATCTGGGAGTCCTTGACGGCATAGTCGCCCTCGTCATAACCGCCGTGTCTCTCATTCTTCTTTCCCTTGCCGAGCCGCGGCTTACTGATGTGTTCGAAAAATCATAAGCGGGTTTAGTTAATCTTATATACCACCATACAGATGAGCTGATGCCTCACGGAGGAAAGAATATGCCGAAAGAATACAAACTCAAAATCTGCCTCGTAGGAGAGCCAGCAGTTGGGAAGACATCCCTGATAAGACGATTTGTAACTGATAAGTTCGACGACAAATACCTCACCACCATCGGGACTAAGGTGAGCAAGAAAGAGGTCGTTCTGGACGACGGTACGAAGGTCATACTCATGGTGTGGGACATAATGGGGCAGCCGAGCTTCAGACAGATGCTGAAAGAATCTTATTTCTACGGTGCTAACGGAGTTCTCGCCGTTACGGACATCACAAGAAAGGAGACTCTGGATGCCATGCCGGACTGGATAGGCACGATAAGGTCAGTGGTTGAAAAGGACATACCCGCCACATTTCTGGGAAACAAAGCGGATTTAAAGGATTCGGCACAGTTCGAACTTGAAGATATCCGGAAGATGGCCGGCATGTACAACGGAAAAGCATTTTTGACGAGCGCAAAAACGGGAGTTAATGTCAATGAGGCGTTCGTAAGTCTGGCTGAGGAGATACTGAAAAAGATGAAATAGCTCAGTATGTCTTTATCCCTTCCAGTTCTTCCTTTATCAATTTGACTATTTTGTAAGGCAGAATGCTCTGATTTATCGGCGTGACCTCGAGAATTCTCACGTCGTCCCTTCTCCTGACATCCTGAAGCAGAGGATTTCTCGATTTCTTGTGCAGCGTTATAATCAGAGGTTTGTCCATGTCAAAGGTCTCTTTAACCGCTTCTATGAATCCTTCGCTGAGTATCTCCATCCTCCCTATTTCGTCTATAACTATTATGTCTATATTCTCGTCCTCTATTGCATTCATTATGGCAGGGACGCCTATCCTGTCTATGGCATCCACATCGACACCGAAATCCTCCACCCTGCGGCTCGATTCTATCTTCTTATGAGCCATTATTGCCTTTTCCTTGGTAACCCAGTCCATGATGTAGAACCCGACTCTCTTTCCGTCTTCCTCTATTTCCTCGGTAATCACTCCGCCTACTCTCAAGTCCTCGTCTTCCAGCATTGCTATTACCTTTAACAGTATCTTCGTTTTTCCGGCCTGCGGAAGTCCGGTGATTCCGATTTTTAGTACCTTGGGCATTTGACCATCTCTTCTGCGGGGTAATAGAAGTTTAGGTATATGGGCTTTTTGTTTCTCCGTGCTCCATTTGTCTTATGCACTTACATCTGTCATATATAAAGGAAACTCAGAGACATCGAGTTCGCCAAAATCCTGAAAAGGAGCGCAGACATGGTCACGGTTGCAGGTAGGTGATACCATGACCGAGGTCTGCAAAAAGAGATGGAAAGGAGGGGGGTTTGAAAGAGAAAAAACAGGAGACCTCAAGGTTAGAAAAATGTACGATTCATCCCATACCTACTGTTCGTCTGCCATAGAAGATGAAAGGAATAAATAGGTGGTAACGATGATGGAAGAATGCATAGTCAGAGACATAAGTTTCCAAACGAATGATGTCTCCGACTGTAACTGTGACATATGTCTCTGTATAACACAGTCGCTCAACTGTGTATAACACAATGAGGCAAAGCCGACCAAAATTCTTTTATAGCCATTACTCTTAGTGTAGTTCCCAACAAAACAAAGGAGGTATAACAAATGACAGACGAAAACACGGTATTCATAGGACGCAAGCCTGCCATGAACTATGTGCTGGCAGTGGTAACCCAGTTTAACAGTGGGTCGAAAGAAGTAGTGGTGAAAGCAAGAGGCAGAGCCATAAGCAGGGCGGTAGATGTGGCTGAGATAGTTCGCAACAGGTTCGTACCCGATGCGAAAATAAAGAATATAGAGATAGCCACAGAGGCTATAGAAGAAGAGGGAAGGACAGCAAACGTTTCTTCCATCGAGATATTTCTCGAGAAACCATAAACCCACCTCCTTTTATTTTATATTTTTTATCCTATCTTTATGGTGTGTGCGGTCCGGAAAAGATTTTCTATCTGTTCGCACTCCGTTCAGGCGATAGCCTTTAGCACTCAAAAACATAAAAAGAGCTGTGCGATGAGATTATTCGGTTGGTGATGAAATGAGAAGGAAATCTCAAACTCCAACTCCGCCGGTTTATGCGCAATAGGTCTGGATTCGGTCCGAGTTTCTCTGCAATCGCTCTGAGCTGCTTTGGCAACTTGCTCATAAGCTCTTTGCCTTCAAAATTGTAAAAAGTTATGGAAGCGTAATGGCTTCTATACCTTAGTCTCAGAAAACTTAATAAATCCCCTTCGGATGCAGCTTCGATGGAAGAATACGGAGATTCGAAATGGAACTAGGCGTGCTTTCCTCTTTGATAATCCTGATTCTCGCCAGCCGTCTTCTCGGTTTTCTGTTCAGAAAATACGAGTATCAGTCGATGATAGGTGAGGTTCTGGGGGGGTTCATCCTCGGAGGAATGGTTCTTTCCGTAATCTATCCCAACAAGTCTCTGGAACTCTTCGCCGATTTCGGAATAATCATGATAATGCTCGTGGCGGGTATGGAGACCAATTTCTCATCCTTTAAGAGAAATATAAAGGGAAGCGTCCTTATCGCCATCCTCGGAGTGGTTGCAACATTTCTGGCGGTATATTTCCCTCTGATGCTTCTGGGTTTTGACTGGAGCACCTCCCTATTTCTCGCAGCCATAATGAGCAACAGTGCGATAGAGATCTGTGCCAGCATCTTCGTGAAACCGGGCCATCCCAGACTAAAATCGGTGGTTATGGGCGCCAGCTTTGTTGACGACATCCTCGCCGTCTTTCTTTTGGGTATCGTCGCATCCTCCGTTTTCGGAAATACGCCTTTGACACCGGATTATCTCGTCATTGTCAGCATCAAGATATTTCTTTTCATGCTCATATCCCTCACAATCGGCTCAAAAATACTGGATAAAGGCTTCGACCACATAAGGAACGAAGAGGGCTCCGAAAAGCTCTTACTCACCGCAACTTTTCTTGTGGCCTTTTCCTTTGCTATCTTTGCGAGGCTGGTAGAGCTCCATGAGGTGATAGGGGCATACATAGCGGGCCTGATAATCGGAAAATGGGGGACGCAGGTCGGGCCGATGCTGAAAAGAAGAATCGCATGGAACAATATGATGGATGATATTCGTGCATCTCTGAAAGCGATATTCTCTCCGATATTCTTCGGATACATGGGTGTCATACTCTCCTCAAACCCCATGAGTTCCACGAACTATGTTCTCGTAATCTCGATAACAGGCTTACTGGTCGGTCTCGGATTCATAGGAAAGTATGTCGGCTGCGGTCTGGGTGCATGGCTTTCGGGCTTCGGCGGTAAGGCCTCTTTCCTCGTAGGCACGGCAATGCTCGGAAGGGGAGCGCTCGAAATGATACTGGCCAAGTATGCCCTCGATAAAGGGGTCATAAGCTCAAGCATATTCACCGCACTCATCCTCTTTGTCCTGATAACGATAATCGCCGCCCCTGTACTCTACACATATACGGAGAAGCAGTGGAGTGAGGAAATTGAGGACTGATTACAATGAGGCTCTGGAATACCTCTATTCTCTGGGGAAATTCGGAATAAAGCTTGGTCTGGACAATATAGGCGAACTTCTGAAAATCTCGGGAAGCCCGCATCTCGGAGCGAGAGGTGTGCATATAGCCGGAACCAACGGAAAAGGCTCGGTTGCCGCAATGCTCTCCAGCATACTGAAGGAGGGAGGATACAGGGTCGGAACATACACCTCTCCGCATCTCGTGAATTTCGAGGAAAGAATCTCCGTGGACCTCGAACCGATTGAAAGAGACAGGCTCGTGGCTTACATCGAGAAGTACAGAAATAGCGTTGAGGCTCTGAACAAAAGAGGGATTTATCCGACATTTTTTGAGGTTGTAACCGCAATCGCCTTCGAACACTTCGGGAATGCGGGTGCGGACCCGTGGGTTATAGAGACAGGCATGGGGGGAAGACTCGATGCGACGAATGTAACCGGCTTCGGAACAGGGGTCATAACCAGCATAGGCATGGACCACACGGAGCACCTCGGAAAGAGCCTTGGGAAGATAGCCGCGGAAAAGGCGGGAATAATAAAACAGGGAATGAAGGTGGTTACAGGGGAAAAGGGAAAGACTCTCGGAATAATCGAGAAAAGGGCAAATGAAGTTGGTGCCGAGGTCTTTGCGCTCTCCAGAGACTTCGATGTGGAAGTGCATTCTACGGATATTCACAGGGTTAAGGCCGAGGTTACGGGAATATATGACGAATACTCTCTGTCAGTACCTCTGGCAGGAAGGCATCAGGCCGTGAACGCTGCTCTGGCTGTCGCTGCGGCGGAACTCCTGAGAAACGACGCAATATATCCGGAAAAGAGTGCAATCATTTCGGGTATCGAAAAGACGGTCTGGAAAGGAAGGTTCGAGGTCGTATCTGACAATCCTCTCGTGATAATGGATGCCGCACACAATCCGGCCGGCGCAACGGCATTGAAGAGAGCTCTGGAAGACACGGGCCTCTGGGGGAAATACACTCTCGTTCTCGGCATGCTTGAGGATAAGGATGCCTCCGCATTTTCCGAGATACTTATGAAAGGCGCTCTAAGAACTCTCATAACCGAGCCCGAATACAGCGAGAGAGCGCTGAAAATCGAGGAATTGAGAAAAATCACCGGGAGATTCGGTAAAGTGAAATGCGTTAGAAAACCTGCAGAAGCCGTGAAGGAAGCAATCTCTTACGGCAGTCCCGTAGTTGTCACGGGTTCCATCTATCTTCTCGGGGATGTGTTATCCAAGGTCAATTTTAATAGAAAATAATCTAAAATATTCTGTTGTTATTTCTTATCTATTTTTTGCACAAATAACTGTTCTATAGATACTAATAAATAGCAAATATTTACAAAATCCTAGGACCTGCAAAGAACCCTATCGCAGAAACACTGAAAAACAGAGCTAAATAGGGCTATACTGCCGGTAGCCCATGTTCCCTGTAAGTCTTGCTCCTTTCCTCGATGTCCATGGTGAGATAGATCGCTGTTGTGTTTATGCTCGAATGCCCCAGGTTGAGTTGCAAAGTGCGGAGGTCTATCCCGGAGCGCAGGGCCATCACGGCATGGGTGTGGCGCAAAACATGGGGATGGCGCTTGTCTTCGTCTATTCCGGCCTGCCTCGCATACTTGTAAACTATCCTTTCCACCTGCCTTGTCGAGAGGAATCCCCCCTTGTTTGACCTGAAAAGCGGCTCTTTCTTTCCATGACCTATTATCAACTGTTTGAGCAGTGTTATGGTCAGTTTGTCCGGTATCGGGACCATGCGCCCCTCCTTGTGCCTCTTTGCCCTCTGTATCGTGATATTCTCTTCTTCGAGGTCCACATCGCCTACACGGAGAGCGCAAAGCTCGCCGACCCTCATGCCCGTTACATAGAGAACCCTGAGTATCAGATGGTCTCTCAGGTTGTCCGGGGCTTCGAGGAGCGCTCTCAGTTCGTTTTCTTTGAGGTATTTTCTCATTTATGTCCCTCTGTCGGACTAATGTCAGACTATAATCGGACAATATAACAATACTATTTAAAGTTTTCTATTACTCTGTCCGACAACTGTCATACAAATATATTTTGCGCTCTGTATTCCACCATCTACAAACCTTCAAAATATGTCGCATTTTCAGAAATACCGACATTTTTTGCCATCATTATTTAAAGATTGCGTCGTAAAATCGGAGATTTTGCGACATCGGGTGAGCGAGCACTTCGACAATTATGATAAACTGTGACAAGATAAAAACGAATTTTGAAAATCCTTACGAAAGGGCATTTTTGTTTCCGGGAGTGTACACCTTTCGAGTGAAAAATCACAATCCGAAGGATTTTTCGCATTTTTTCCTGCATCCATGAAACGAAATTAGATATTTACTTGATATTAATTGCTGATATTCTCTTATGATATTATTTATTATCAGGTTTTTGTTAACATAGCAAATTCCTTTTACATCTTTCGGTATGTGGGTACATGAGCATCCCGGAAAAATACTATACATCCGTGGCGGACATCATATCAAGAAGTGAGTTTGAGAAGAGGATAAAAGAAAAGATTGAGGGCTCGGAGGGACTGCTGAGTCAGGAGAGCGCGGCCAGGTTGGTAGCGGCGGAGTTGGGAAGGAATGAAATGCGGATAAGCAGCATATCCTCCCTCAGAAGCGGTGAAAATTCCATTATAGAAGCCCGTGTGGAGAGCATAGGTTCTTTGAAGGAATTTACCACCCGGAAGGGCAGGAGCGGCAAAGTGCTGCATTTGACAATATCCGACGAAACGGGTACATGCCGGCTTGTTCTCTGGAACAGGGACACAGCCCTGGGGGAGAAAATAGAAAAAGGCATGAAGATAAGAATAATAAACGGAAAGGTGAAGAACGGTGATTACGGCACTGAGATATCTCTAAGCAAGTGGAGCTCACTGTGGGTGGAGGTGGAAGGCGAGATGTTGCAGATAAGGTGATATTTGTAAATAGCATATCTAGATTTAAGCACTTTATAAATGAAAACTATTAATAAAGCTTTTTATTTGCTTATAGTCGCCGACCTGACTTTGTTAACTTACGATTTGTGGAAAGAGTTCTTGTCATGTCACTTTGCTCTCTTCTAAGAAGAGGCTTAACGAGGAACGATAGTTCCGAGTTTGCCTTCCTTATGGAAGGACATGGGAGGAGCGACAGCTCCGAGCTTACTCCTGAAAAGGAGTAATAGTCGTGAGACCCCTACGGAATTCTCTCGCGACTACCAGTCAGAGGAAGGAGATATTTGAAATCCCCGTGGACCTCATAGAGGGCCTTGACAACGGAGTTCAGCTCTTCTTTCCTCAGAAATGCCAGCCTTTCATCGTCGAAGTTCACGAAGGCCATGTCCCTTCCTTCGAGTAGAAGATGCGAAAATACGGTTTTACCGGAGCGCCTTACACCTGTAGCCACTTTCACGATATCCGAATCAACGAATTTGCTCCAGTGGTCGAGCGCTTCCCTTCTCACCATTTTTCCGCCCAATATCCGTTCTCTCTCCTCCTTCTGGTCGAGTACGGCCTCTCTGATATACTGCCCGTTCATGAAACCAATACGCAGGCTTTCTACTTAAAGTTT
>WALJ01000014.1 GCA_015522885.1 Thermoplasmata archaeon | reverse complement strand
TTGAACTTTTTGTTCGGAGATACCAATTTTAGAGAAAGATTTAAAAACTCCTTTAGTATATAGAGAACTGCAACCTATCGGCAAAAAGGTGTTAATATGATCGGTATCATCTATCCCAAAGACGACTGGACTGCGGCGGATCTTGCAATAAAAATAAAAGCACTTGGAGCTAATTCTCCAGAGAACTTAAAAATATATTCCACACCTAAAAATACAAGAAGAGACGAAGAAGAAATTAAAATGAAATTAAGAAAAGTTAATCACGGTCTTTTTATAGCCTATGATAAACTTGACATTGACAAGGAGACTGGATGGGAACTGAATTTTTTGTTGGAGCGCAACGTTCCGATTTTTTCTATAGTTCCTGAAGGTATGCAAAAGGCATTAAAAAATATGGGCATAAAAACACACATCTATTCTTATGAACCAAATAATATTATAGACTTTAATAATACAATAAAAAGCATACTTTCGGAAATGGGAGATGCCAGAGAAAATCAAAACGAAGGAAATATTGGAGAACTTCTGGCGCTTCTGGCATTAATTGGAATCGCCGCTTTCTTTTTGTATCTTCTTTTCGGGAAGAAGGAATGAGTATGGCAATCGCAATTCTGGATACAGATGTTCTTATAGATATGCTCGATTTCATCGCTAAAGGAGATAGAGAGTCCTTTAAGGAGATGACTAGATATCTATCTTTAAGATTTGAAAAGATATGGATTCCGAAAACGGTAAAAGACGAATATATCCAAAATAAAAAGACAAAAAACAGATTCTATAGGTTCTTAAGGCATCCTTTTGTCGAAAAATGTCCGATTTCCATAGGAAAAAGCGATATTGCTCTTCTCATAGATAAAATAGATAAGGGAGAAGCCGATGCAATATTACAGGCACAAAAAACAGAAGTAAAACAAAGCTTCAGAAACGAAAGTGTGGTGTTTATATCTAACGATACACACGCAATAGATTTTGCTTTACAAATTGGGGTTGGATCCATCCATTATACGGAGTTAAAAACTGAGTTGAGAGAAGGGGGGTATATAGGATAATTACAGGTACTCCCTGTACTCTATTCCCTTATCTTTCAGCCTCACGCCTTCTTTTCCGCTGACCTTCCCGACCGGTTTTGCGCCTTTTATGCGCTCCGCAATCAACTTTCCGATCTCTTCGGGTGCTATTACCGCAAAGCCCATCCCCATATTGAATGTCTGGTACATCTCCTCATCGTCTATATCGCCCCATTCCCGTATCGCATGGAATATCGGCTGAGGTTCTATTGGGTCCGTTATCTCGAACCCTATTCCTTTTTTCAGTCTCAGCAGGTTTCTGAGCCCTCCGCCGGTGATGTGTGCCATCCCGTGAATCTCCGCACCTTCTTTCAGAACGGGCATTATGTCTCTGACATAGATTCTCGTCGGCTCGAGCAGCACATCCCCGAGCTTTTTTCCGTGAAAATCGTCGTCGTATGACAGCCCTGCGGTCTCCACGACCTTCCTGATGAGCGTGTAGCCGTTGGAATGCGGCCCGGAGCTGGGAAGCCCGATTATCACATCTCCCTCCGCGATTTTCTCGCCTGTGATTGCGCTCTTTTTCCCGACATATCCCATAGCCGTTCCTGCAAGGTCATAGCCTTTGATTATGTCCGGCAGGGTTGCGGTCTCTCCCCCTATTATCGAGACATTTGCGAGTTCCGCTCCTTTATTCAGCCCGATTCCTATCTCCTTTGCAATCCTTTCATCGTGCCTTTCCACGGCAAAGTAATCCACGAAAGCCAGAGGTTCGGCGCCTATGCATATGAGGTCATTGACATTCATCGCCATACAGTCTATTCCCACGGTATCGAAGCGCTCCATGGCCTCCGCAATCAGCATCTTCGAGCCGACCCCATCCGTCGCCATAGCGAGATAGACATCCCCGAAATCTATCAGACCGGAAAAACCCCCGGGCAGTTTCACGGGCGCTCCCAATCCCTTTCTGGTGTATTTCAGCCGAGAGGAGAGCGCTCCTATGCTCTTTCCTTCTTCGGAGAAATCGACGCCTGCTTCCGCATAGGTTCTTGCCATGATTGGAGATATGACACACATATAAAGAATTGTTCCGTGCCGTCCTATGTCTGTGTGAAGTTCTTAAACCGTAGTCGCGACCTGACTTTGTTAGCTTATGATTTGTGCAAATGGCTTTTGTCGGGTCACTTCGCCTTCTTCCAGAATTCTCTCATGACTACCCGTCGGAGACTGCATTAGTTTAGAAAGTTATGTCTCTGACTATAGTGTCGTTGGGAAAAAGCTCTTCTGTATCTGGGCAGGTCTATTGCATTTCATTGGAATTCACACCAACTCGTATGTTATCCTCGTCCTCATCTTTCCCTTGTTCTCCTTCTTGATTATTTTAAGAGTCCCGATTTCCGATGTGTTCTTCACATGCGTGCCGGCACACGGGCATATTTCATCCCCGACCTGCACGATTCTCAGTTTTTTCACCGATTTGGGAAGGAGTTCCATATTGCAGCGCTCCACTCCCGCTTTTTCTTCCGCCTCTTCCCTCGTGAGTTCATAAATCTTAACATCTATTTTCTGCGATATTCTCCGATTGCACTCCTCCTCTATCCACTTGACATCCTCTTCCGTCAGTTTCAAAGGATGGAAGTCTATCCTCGCTCTGTTCTCATATAACTGATTTCCCACTGTTTTCGCATGCCACCTGTCCCATACTACCGAGGAGATTATGTGCTGAGATGTGTGCGCTCTCATGCGCCCGTACCTGTGCTCCCAGTCAATAGTTCCGTGAACCTCCGTGCCGGCAGGGGGTGCGTCTCCTTCGATGTAATGCCTGCCGCCCTCTCTCTTGCTCACTCTGACGACCCTTGCCTCTCCGCCGTTCCATTTGAGATATCCCGTGTCAGTGGGCTGGCCCCCTCCTTCGGGATAGAAAGCGCTCTTATCCAGTATCACATAGTCTTCTCCCGATTCGAGAACTTCGGCATCGAATTCTTTCACATAGCAGGCATCAGGGCTTTTCATATACAGGTACTCGGTCATATGCCGACATAACTACACTGGTTTAAACCGTTTTCTGGGAGGGCTGACATTTGTAGTCGCCGACCTGACTTTGTTAACTTATGATTTGCGCAATCATGGATTCCACTGACCCTGTAGGACCCGCTCCAAATCGATTGAGACAGAGTACTATGATTCCGAAAGGCACCTTTCCATGCTCTTTTTGCCTAGATTTCTGAGAGAAAAAACAGAAGACTAATCTTTTTCGACCGCCAGCTCTTTTCTGCGAACATCTCCTCGCGGCGTTTCTTCCGTGAAAACCTCCCCGGAAAACGAAAATATCCGGGTTTTTTTGTCCTTCCAGCAGTTCCTATGCAGTCCGGCCTTCATGCATGTATATCTGAGGAATTCTTCCGCATCCCATTTCTCTTCAACTGCGACCTGCGGCAGTAGCAATCCTCGGGCAAAACCGTTCTGGACTATGAGCCCGTCCCGTCCTATCTCTATTTTTTTCGGATATTCTCTGGGATTTTTGGCCGCTATGAGTCTCGGGGGGGTGAGAAGGCTGACCTCCACAACAATGTGGTCGAACTCTTCGGGGCCGAGAGGATAGAAGCGGGGGTCATGTGTGGCCTCGATAGCGCTCTTCACAAGAGCCTCTTTCAAAGGAAAATAGGGTCCGGGATAGCCTATGCATCCCCTCAACTGCAGTTCCGGATATGTGTTTATGGTCGTAAAAACTCCGCTGGGTCTGTCGAACGATTCGGGAAAATCGAAGTCCGGCAGGGATTCGCCTTTTACATGCGCTTCTATGACCTTTCTTGCCGTACGAACGGCAAACTCGCCTTCACGGTCCGAATACATCGACAGCTCTAAGCGAACGAAGGATATAAGTTTTCTGGGTCATAAGGCTTCATCCCGAAAGTTTTAATTGGATATTTCTTTTCTCATAATTACCTTGGTCCGGATTTCCTTCGGAAACCTTCTATCCATCATGCTTTCTGTCATTTCCGGAAACCGCATGATATCTATATGCACTCACAGAAGAATGAACCCTAAGGCGGTACAGCAACCTTACTGCCGGAG
>WALJ01000013.1 GCA_015522885.1 Thermoplasmata archaeon | reverse complement strand
TTACGGTAGGGCCCGATGCTATGGAAGGAAGGTGGTTGTCAACCACATCGGAGATTATCAGCGAGATTATCCTCGCAGGCCTGAGCACGGCTGCAAATCCCCCGCCTTTGACCCTTGAAAGGGAGCGCCTTACAGTGTTCAGTTCCCATATGTTCCCGCCTTCGCTCATTATTCTGCCGCTTATCTCCCGCATATCCCGTATCGAAACTCCGTCTTCCGGAAGGCAGAACATCGAAGAGCCCCCGCCGCTTATCAGGACGAGCGCCGTATCCTCCTCTCTCAAATTTTCGGCGCATCTCACCATCTTTTCCGTATTTTTTACGGTACTTTCATCCGGAAACGGGTGTGATGCTTTCATCAGCTCTATTTTTCCTATCTCCCCGTCCTTTATCGAATTCACGAGACCGAAGTCTATCCTGTCCCCAAGAATGTCGTTTACCGCTTTTGACATGTGATATCCGGCCTTCCCAATCCCGAAGAGCGCCAGCCTCCCTTTGATTGGAAACTCTGTCCCTCTGACAAGGAGCGCATCTCCTTCGATTTTCAGATTCTCCGGTATAACCTTTGACGGATGCACGGATTTTATCGCATATTCAGCCGCATCGAGCAGAATCTCTCTCTGCTTTGCGCATCTTTTCGGCACATCCAGCAGGGCGCTCCGGTTCTCAATCATCGCTCAGGAATGCTCTTTCTAATATTTAAGCTGTGGCAAAACCATTAATAACAGCAAAAAATCGCATGCCGTGAGAGTTTACTTCGAAGCCTACGGCTGCACGATGAACAAAGGTGAATCGGAGCTTATGCGGAAGTGGAGCGCGGATGCCGGCCACGAGATAGTTAATTCGCCGGAAAAAGCGGATGCCGTGGTTTTCTCCGGCTGTGTCGTGATAGACCACACATACAGGCACATGATGAAGAGGCTGAGGGAACTGAAAGCTTATAACAAAAAGATGGTGGTCTCCGGCTGTCTGGCATCTGTTTTCAGGGATGAAGTTCTGAAACTCATTCCCGATGCGACGATACTTCCGACATGGGAGATAGAGAAGATAACGGATTACATAGGGAAAACGGAGAATTCGGGGAGTTTCAGATGGGGCGTCATCGGCATAATCCCGATTGCTCAGGGATGTATGGGCAACTGCACATACTGCATAACCAAGATTGCAAGGAAGGATTTGAGGAGCGCTCCCCATTCGTGGATTCTGGACACTGTTAAGGAGATGCTTCGCTCCGGCACGAAGGAGATAGAACTAACAGCACAGGATTCCGCGGTTTACGGAATGGACACGAAGCGCAGCCTTCCCGAACTGATGCGAGACATCAACCATATCGAAGGAGAATTCAGGGTCAGGGTCGGGATGATGAACCCTGATGCGGCATCGAGAATTCTGGACGAGCTCATCGAGGCTTACAAACTCCCAAAGATTTACAAGTTCCTCCATCTGCCGGTGCAGAGCGGGGACGATGATGTTCTCATGGATATGAGGCGGAATTACACCGTTCAAGAATTCGTCGATATTGTGGAAAAGGTTAGAAAGGAAGTGCCGGAAATCACGCTGTCTACGGACATAATAGTGGGCTATCCAACGGAAACGGAAGAGGCCTTCGAGCGCTCTCTTTCCCTGATAAAGAAAGTAAGGCCCAACATAGTGAATATAACGAGGTTTTCACCGAGACCCTTTACAGACGCCTATGAACTGAAGCCGATAACCCCGAGGATTGTCAAGGAGCGCTCCCGCAGGCTCACGGAGCTTGCGATGGGGATAAGCAGAGAGAAGAACGGAGCGCTCGTCGGAGAAAGAAAGAGGGTTTTAATAACGGAAAAAGGGAAGAATAACACGGTTGTCGGAAGGACGGACGAGTATGTTCCGGTGGTTCTGAAAAAGGGAAATATCGGGGAGTTCTCGGAGGTAGAGATAACAGGGGCAGAGGTGGGGTATATAATGGGGGAAACCGTTATTCGTGATTTACAATAGCGTCTTATCACAAATCATCACTTTTACGATACCACGGTATCGCAAACTTTATATTCTACGATACTCTACTGTCGCATATGGCAATAAAGCTGAGCACTCTGACCTCACAGAACCCGTGGTGGAAAGGAGATGACTGGATAAAAGAAGATGCAGACCTCAAAAAGATAGACTCCGTATTTCGAAGGAAAGAGATAGGGCCCGGAAAAGTGACCATAATACGGGGAATAAGGAGGTCCGGAAAGACCGTTTACGCAAAGATGATGATCAACAGACTTATAAATGAAGGTATAAATCCGAGGAAGATACTCTATCTCTCCTGCGATAGATACACTTTGAGGGAGGTCAAAAACATAGTGAATGAATTTTCTATCAGATATGGTACGGGCCATCTCTTTCTGGATGAAATAACATATCTCAGGGACTGGAACCTTCTTTTAAAGGAGATTGCGGAAGAAGGCAGGATGAGGGTGTTTGCCA
>WALJ01000012.1 GCA_015522885.1 Thermoplasmata archaeon | reverse complement strand
GCACTGGCATCCAGCGCATTCGTGGCATTTACGATGCCGCATTCGTATTTCGCAAAACCGAGGTCGCTTCTCGGAGGGTATTTCGTAAGTTCGGTGATAGGCATAGGTTGCGACATGATATCCGTCCACCCTCATGCGATAGGGCTTTTTCAGAGTCCCGAGGCTGCTACCATAGCTCTGGCGGCATTTTCCGTTTCCCTCTCGATATTCGTGATGGTCATAACCGACACCGAACACGCACCCGCCGCGGGCCTTGCGCTCGGTTTCGTTCTGAACTCGTGGAACTCCGTAACCATAGTCCTTATACTGTTCTCGATATCGTTCATGGCCACATCCAAACGCCTGCTGAAGAAATGGATGACAGACCTAATCTAAGCATCTCTTCATCTGGTTGTGGAGCGCAAGAACCCTCTCGGCCGCTCCCGGATTTCCTTTTTTTCTCAGCCTCTCGGCCAGCCTTTTTATTCCTTCTTCTCCCTCCCCGGCATAGTTATCGGCCTCAGTGACTATCCTTTCTTCCAGTGTCTCGGGTATGTAATCCTTCTTCGGCAGGCCTATTCTCTCGGCTTCGTCGGCCGTTATTCCCGCGCCTATGTGCCTCTCCACGATTCTCACGAGTTCCTCCGGATATCCCCATTCCCTGAGAAGAGCCGCACCGACGACAGCGTGCTCTATCCCGTGAGTCTTTCCGCGCCCTATGTCGTGGAGAAGGGCCCCTGCCCTTACAAGCTCCACATCCGCACCGCATTTTTCGGCCATTTTGACTGCAAGAGCGCTCACCTGTAGGACATGCCTTATCACAGGGCCCCTGCATCCCGCTCTTTTAAGCAGCTCCATGCACTCCTTTTCATCGGGATATCTCATTTTCCACCACGCTCTTTCCTCTTGGGTTCGGAACGACCCTTATCTTTCCTCCTGCAAACTCCTTTCTCAGCCCTTTTCCCTCGGTGAGCCTGTCTAAAAAGACAGCCAGTGCCGCAACCTCCGAATGGGGCTGGCTTCCCACGGCTACATTGAAATCCGCAAGCTCATAGAATTCCGAGGGCACTTTTTCCGCACCCACTATTATGAGAACATCATCTTTCGGTATTTTCGACACGGCATCGTCTATGCGCTCTCCGTACATCGTCAGATGCACCTTTGTCCCCTTCCATTCCTTTATTATCCTCCTCCAACCAACCCCTGTTCTTATTTCGAAAGGCCCGCCGAACCTTTTAACCACTGAGTTCACGGTCTCTTCGAGTTCTTTATCTTCAGTATCCACATAAATGGCATCCGCGCCGAAAGCTCTCGCTGCAAGAGCAACATGAGTGGTCATTCTGGAGTCGCGGGGTATTCTGTGGCCCCATCTGAAAACCGCTATCATTCTATCAGCACGGGATCTACGGTCTGACCCCTGTACATCACCCTTGAAGAGCGCCTCACAAGGGCCTTGACCATGGTCGGGGACATTTCCAGTTTTTCTATCAGGTCTCCCATGTATATGCCCTTATCTCCGACGAATTCCACTATTTTGTCATCTATCTTTTTGAACTCGTCTTCGCTCATTATCGTAGCGACCAGAACATCGAGCATCTCTGTTATCGGAGACGTGAGGTCTATGTGGAATCCGTCGTAGAGGATATGATAGGTCTTTATCGGGTCCGTCTTCCCGGGCATTGGCTTCCACTGGCTTTCCAGCAGGTGCATCTTTTCGAAGAGCCTCAGCGCATCGACGCCCTCTTCCCCGTACTCTTTCTTTATCTCTTCAAGCGTCTTCCACTCTTTGAGGAGCGCCGTGAAAAGTCCTCTTTTTACCTCCGTATCGAGGCAGCGAAGGGCATAGACGATTTCCGTTGGGTCTGTTATCAGCTTTACTCGGGCCATGTTAACACCGGCATATGCGTTTTAAGGATATAAGCCTAATGCTTCGGTCGGCATTGTACGGTATCCTAAAATACTTTGTGGTCTTTTATTAAAAATACCTAGGCTGTACTCTGTATGGCCGTAACATCTTTTTCTTTCCGGGATATGCGTAAGCTAAACCGCAAAAAAAATCCGATGGATTTTCCGACTGGCAGTCTCGAACGAAATCCCTGATTTTATAAGCTAGCCTCCTAACGGAAGGCAAACTCGGAACTGTCGTTCCTCGTAAAGCCCTCCTGACGGAATGCAAACTCGGAGCTGTCGCTCCTCGTAAAGCCCTCTTATCAGAAGGCAAACTCGGAGCTGTCGCTCCTCGT
>WALJ01000011.1 GCA_015522885.1 Thermoplasmata archaeon | reverse complement strand
GAGAAGGGAATGTCGCCGGAGCCGTTCTCCTGAACATGGAGACCGAGCAGTACTATGTTGTCAGAGCGAAGGCCACGGTACTCGCCACAGGCGGATTCGGCAGACTACACATACAGGGATTTCCCACGACGAATCACTACGGAGCGACGGCTGACGGTCTGGTGATGGCATACAGGGCCGGAGCAAAGCTGAGAGACCTTGATACCGTCCAATATCACCCCACAGGTGCAGCATATCCGGAACAGATAGTAGGTCTTCTCATCACCGAAAAGGTCAGAGGGATGGGGGCTCAGCCAGTCAACAAGAACGGAGAACTCTTCGTATTTCCGCTTGAGCCGAGGGATGTCGAGGCCGCATCGTTCATAAGGGAATGTTACGGAAGGAACAACTGCACGGAAACTCCGACAGGTATGCACGGAATATGGCTGGATTCACCGATGATAGAGGAGATAAGCGGCGAGGGAGCGATAGAGAAGAATCTCGATGCCATGTACCGGATGTATAAGCGCTTCGGCATAGACATGACGAAGGACCCGATACTTGTATTTCCGACCCTGCATTACCAGAACGGCGGCGTTGAGATAGATGTGAACGCACAGACCTCCATACCCGGGCTGTTTGCAGGCGGAGAGGTCGAGGGTGGAGTTCACGGAAAGAACAGGCTGATGGGCAACTCACTCCTGGATTACAATGTCTTCGGAAGAAGAGCGGGGATAAGTGCCGCATTGTGGGCAAAGAAACACTCCAAACCGAAAGGGCTCACACTGAAGCACACCGAGAACTACATAAAGGAGCTGAAAAAGGCAAAAATACCAGAAGAGAGGCGCTCCCCGATGCTTCTCCCCGATTACAGGGGCGAAAAGGTCCTGGCGAGGATGCTGGACCTGTTCTAAAACCTTTATCATTTTATTTGCTCTCACCGATAGCTTTATAAACGGCCCGCTTATGTATAACCGTGTACAGGCTGAGAAAAAAGCGCATTTATATACGTAAAAATGAGATAATCGATTCTCTGGAGATATACGAGGGAGAAAAAAGGAGGTTTTACAGCTACACCTATATGGTGAAGGGAAAGAAGGGCTGGGTGCCTTCCGTGAGATGGGACAATTTTCAGCAGCAGCCTCATATAGACAGATACGACGAGAGCGGAGCGCTCCTCGAGCAGAAAAACAGCCCCGAGAAGGAACTGGAGGCGGTAGAACATCTCGTGAAGATATTCAGAAGAAATCTGGTAGCCATGTCTCTGGAGGACTTCTGATGAAAGTAGTGATAAAAAAAAGAGCGGACAAAGAGTACATGCTCAAAAAAGAGAGAGAACTGAAGGAAAAATACGGAAGCATAGATTCTCTGGGTCAGAAGGCCTCCATAGAAAAATGCTCTTTTCCCGCCCTCATAGATGATTATGAACTCTGGAAGGCGATTGAGAAAGGCTGTGAAATAGAAGAAGAGATAATCTTCCAGGATTCTTCGATATTCCGAACATTGAGCCCTTCCAGAATTGAGATGCTTGATTTCATGTCCAAAAACAGCGTCGCTTCGATAAAGGAGCTGGCCCATGCCGTGAAAAGAGACTATAAGAACGTTTACTTCGATATCACGGCACTTAAAAAGCAGGAACTCGTGGAATTAATAAAGAAAGGCAGGGAAAATATTCCCGTGTCAAGGATTGAGAAAATAGCGATTTTATTCGACTGAAATCATCCGACTGAACCGAAGACTTTATAATAAAGATGCTTATGCTGATTGAGAAGCGAAGGAGGCAGACACACGGCAGCGTTCGGTACAGGAAAAGCGGAAAAAATAAAGAAAGAAGCCCAGAAGATGATTAACGGAGCGAAAGCTCTCCAGGTCAAAGGAGACAAGGAAAAGGCTGCGGCAGAGTACAGAAGAGTCATGAGGTTTTTGAGAACGGAGGAGGAAAACGCAAAGAAATATCCGGAAACTTTCTCTCAGATATATATAGAGATAGCCCACGGTTTCTATGCACTGGATGAGAACGACCATGCCTTGGAATGTCTGGAAAAAGCGATAGGTCTGGATGAGGACAACGCAGAAGCATGGATGCTCAAAGCGGCCGTATATGTGGCTATGAATACTATGAACGAGTATGCGCTCCTATGCCTCGACCATGTGCTTAAACTCCAACCGGATAACAAAAAGGCTCTGCTGAAGAAGGCAAACATCCTCAGAGTCATCGGAAAGATGGATGAAGCTCTGGAGATTTACGAAAAATTGATAGAAAAAGACCCGAAGAACACCATGAAATACATTGACAAGATGCTTTCCATAAAACCGGATGAACCCAAGCTCTGGATAAAGAAAGGAAAGACGCTTCTGAAATTAAAAGACAAGAAAGGCGCTCTCGAGGCGCTCAAGAAAGCATACGCCCTCAACCCGGACGATGAAAACCTTGCCGAGGTTATAATGAGGATGGACCCTGACAATCTGGACATTCTGGTTAAAAAGGGAGAAACATTGGAAAACGATGGGAAACTGAAAGAAGCGGCTGATGTGTACGCGCAGCTCATCGAAAAGGACCCTTCGAAGATATCCCTCCTGGACCGGCTGATAGAAAAGGACCCTGATAATCAGGAAATTCTATACAAAAAAGCTGTTCTGCTTGAGAAGAGCGGCGAGGTTGACAGAGCCATAGAGATTTATCAAAAACTTCTGGAGCTAGACCCTGAAAACCTCTCTTATTACGATAAAATGCTGAAATACAGGCCGGACGATGCGGATTTGCTTCTGGCCAAAGGGGAAGCGCTGTACGCCAAGGACCGCTTTGAAGAGGCTCTGTCCGCTTTCCGAAAACTCACGGAACTGTTTCCGGATGACGAGGCGATGTGGCACAATCTGGGAGCCACGCTGCTTGCGATGGGAAAATATGACGAGGCGATAAAAGCATTCAATGAAGTTTCCAAGAGGAATCCGGATGACATAACAGCATGGCTGAGCAAAGGCATATGCTTCTACAGACTCGGAAAGGCGGATATAGCCGTAAATTCCTTCAATCAGGTCATCAGAAGGGATCCGAACGTGGGAACCGCATGGTACTACAAGGCGAAATTGGAAGCCGCCAAAGGAAATGTCCAGCTGGTGAAGACATTTCTGAAGAGAGCTCTGGACCTTGAGCCGGAGAGAAAGGAAAAAGCTGCCAAGGACCCTGATTTCGAGAAGATGAGAGACGAACTGAAGGACCTGCTTGGTTGAAATGGCCGGAAGAATATCTCTTAAAGCTGAATATGAGGCGCTCAAAACCGGTCTTGAAAGCCTTGGATTGTCATCATACGAGAGCAGGGCGTATATGGCTCTGGTCGCCTACGGTTACGGAGATGCGGAGTTCATAGCGAAGACAGCCAAGATACCGAGAACATCTTCTTATAAAGCTCTCTCCGGACTGCAGAAGAAGGGTTTCGCCGTCAGCTCGGAGGGAAGGCCCAGGGTTTACAGGCCGATTTCTCCCGAGAACCTGAAAGAAAAGTTTGTCAAGAGGATAGAGGAGACATTCGAGAAGCTTGCTCTTTTAAGAGACATGGTATCGGAATACGGTGAACCGCAGATAGTTTATACGATAGCCGGAAAGGATAAGGTGCTCAAAAAAATAGGAGAACTTCTGGATACGACTACCGGAAGATTCATGATAGCCACGCCTGCGATAAGCGAGATAAGGGAGGAACTCAGCAAGAACTTCTCGGCAGCGCTCACCCGGGGTGTTGAGATAACCGTGATAACCGAGCCGTTCCAGAGGTCCCCGCCCTGCACTAAGAGTTTCCATAAAAAGGGGCTCATAGCGACGGACATAATAAGCGACGGAGAGAGAGCGCTCCTTGCCGCACATGATCTGAGCGCCTGCGGATACACTGACAATCCCGCGCTCGCGGAGCATCTGGAGAACTTTCTGTACATAATGATAAGCGAGTGAGCACGGTGAGGAACATGTAGTCGGAGACATAACTTTCTAAACCAATGAAGTCTCCGACTATAAAACCATCTACCTTTTTGATAAACAGCGGCGAAATCTCTCGTTTGATGCTTTTCCAGATGAATTCTATTGGATTCAGGTCCGGAGAGTACGGCGGCAAGAACACAAGGGTGATGTTGAGTTCTCTTGCCTTCTCTCTTGTCTTCTTAGCTCGATGCGATTTAAAATTATCCAAGATTACAACGATATCCCTCTGAGGATTCTTGGAGCGGATAAGCTCTAAGAATTCGCATACATCTTCTTTCTTTGAGTGCTCCTTGAAGTCTACGACACTCTCTCCGTTAAG
>WALJ01000010.1 GCA_015522885.1 Thermoplasmata archaeon | reverse complement strand
CGCTATCGCACCTATGTTTCCGCCGGTCTTCGGTTCAACGACGATGACGGAGTAGCTAACCATTCCTCTTCTCCAGAGTCACTCCTCTCTGCCCCTGAAAATGGCCCGACCTCTTTGAATACTCCAGTTCCGCGCTCTCCGTCAGCAGTTCGAAGACCATCTGCGCAAATCTGTCTCCTATCGGAAACTCAACGGTCTTCTGCGATGCGTTGAAGGCCGAAAATGTCAGCGTGCCGTGAAATCCCGCATCAATCTTTCCAAACGCCGCGATAATCCCTTTTCTTGCCCATGAAGTCCTTATCCACAGCTGAGCGCTTATCTCCGGCCCGAACTTCACATACTCATCCGTGCTCAGGGCAAACCATGTCATAGGAGGTATTTCGGCAATCCCTTCGACAATCCTGCTCTCTGTGGATGGTATGTATATCTCGGATATCGACAGGTCATAGCCGTTCGGTGTCAGGGAGCGCTCTTTGAAAGGCTCTATTGCAAGTCTTCCATCCTCCGTCATCCGGATTATAGCCCTGTCCGAGAGTATCAATGCAGCCCCTCCAGCAGGGAGCGCATGACAGCCTCGGGGTCCTTTGCCTTGACTATTCCGGATGCGAGGAGCACACCCTTTGCACCGAGTTCCATGGATTTCTCCACATCGACTTTGTTTTTGACACCCGCTCCGCAGAGCACCTTGACCTCCGGGTTTATTCTCTTTACGACATCCACCGAACCGGAAACGACTTCCGGTCTGGCAGTGGACACCGATATGTCTCCGCCTATGAGCTCCGGAGGTTCTATGGCAACATATGTTGGATTGAGAGCCGCAACCGCACCGGTAACATCCACATTGTTGGTGCACACCATCGCCTCGAGACCGAGTTCCTTTGCCCTCTTGATGGATGCATCTATGTCAGCCAGTAACATCCTCTTCTCCGAGTGATTTATCATTGTTCCTACGGCGCCGGCTTCCCTAATCATCTCCGCACTGACCGAACCGGTATGGCCTCCCGGCATATAAGGGTCTATGTGCTGCGCGAAAACAGGCAATTCCGTCGATTCCGCGACGGTTTTCATGTCCGTGAGATTCGGAACCACGGCAACCGTATAATCGTAGTCCTTCGCAGCGCTCTCTATCTTTTTCGTGAGTTCCAGAGCCTTTCTGCCCGTGGCCTCGGCATATGTCTTATAGCTAACCGCAATCAATGGTGTTTTCAGCATGAGCCCTCATAGTCGGGTATTAAAAAAGATTTTCTATGTCTGGGCATGGATGGGGTAGGGAAATCACGGACAGAAACATAAGTTTCTAAACCAACGATGTCTCCGAATAGCGGTTGTCAACCTTATAAAAAAGCCATTTGCACGAATCGTAAGTTAACAAACCCATATCGGCGACTATAAATGAATTCGGGATGCTGCAAGATGCATTTTTACCCAAAACTTACTTATATACTCAGAGAGATGCAGAAAGCATGAGAAGGCCCCTTGCAATGCTCTCACTGCTTCTCCTCCTCTCTGCCGCTGTTCCCTTGGTGAATGCCGATGCGGCCGATGCGGGCGGAAAATGGACCGTAATGATATACATGGCCGGAGGTGTGGACCAGAACATAAATAAAGGCATTGAAAGAGACCTCGGGGAAATCGAGCGGGCGGGGTACAATCCCGGCTTTAATATCCTGATACTGAAGGACGGAGATAAGTACGGAGACAGCTCTCTTCTCCGATTTGAAATGGACGGTTTCTCAGCCTCCAGCCCAGATGTCGTGAATTCCACATGGCACTCGGAGGTGGATATGTCAAAGTGGGAAACCCTGAGAGATTTCGTTTCCTGGGGTCTCAACAACTATCCCGCAACTCATACGATGCTCATATTCTGGGGGCACGGAGAAGGGTGGATGGGCATGCCTGCGGATGAGGGATATAATAAGGTTCTGGATTTTCAGGGTGTCTCTAAGGCTCTGTCGCCCGTAGTGAAAAATCACGGCAAACTGGATATAATAGGCTTCGACCAGTGCAACATGGCAATGTTCGAGGTTTTCTATGCGATAGCACCTTTTGCTGATTATGCCGTGGCCTCGGAAAAGGAAGAGGACCTCTGGGGCTGGCCCTATGACCTGATACTTCCGGACATGTATGGAATGGACGAACCCACACCTTCGAATGTTTCCAGAGTTATTGTCGAAGATGATGTCTCATGGGCGAGAAACGACAGTAATTACTCGGCAACGATGAGCGCGATAAATCTCTCCAGAATGCCTATGGTGGTAAACGCTCTTAAAAACTACACTATCATACTGAAAAAATTTCTTCCCAACTACAAACTTGAAATCACCGTTGCAGGGAATGATGCAGAAAAATACGACAAGGAACCCTACCCTTATGACCTCTACAATCTCACTGAGAATCTGGAAAAGGAGATAAAGTTTCCGATTCTGAGCATTGCAGGCCGAGAGCTGAGAGAGGCGATAAATGAGGCCGTGATTGCGGAGAGGCATTACAAGAATCCAAATGACATGAAGGTATCGGGGGCACACGGGATCGGCATATGGTTTTCTACTCCCGGGTCTACTGCCGGGACATACAACGGATATGATGGTCTGGAAGGAGCGAACAAAACGGATTGGGCCGAGTTTCTTGAGCTCTATTATCATTCTGTTCCTGGCAAAAAAATACCTCTTTATCCGGTTGTGACGGAAATGGATAGGGACGGGGACGGTGCGAACGAGAGTTTCTCGGTGCGGGTCTCCGGTAACTGGACTTTCAACATAGAGGTTCTCTCCGGTGATGATATCCTCAGGAGAACGAGTAGCGATTCCTTTGCTTCTCTTAATTTCTATCCTCAGACTCCCGGATACTATGATGTTGTAGTGTATTCCTCTCGTGACGACAGTATAAATAACTACACGGTTGTTAAAGGGACCATAGAGACCTATGTTAAGATCGGGGGGAGAATAAGTGATTCCTCCGGAAATCCGATAAATGCAAGGTTGATTTTCCATTTCAGGGATAGGAACATGTCCCTTGATGCAGACGGATACTACTACCTTGAGGTGAAAGCTCCATATGGTGTTAGTTTCGGAGAAAAGATACCTGTAACAATAGAATATTGCGGAGAAAAGAGAACGGATTACGTGTGGGTGAATTCCACCTATATCCATGCTGATTTTTCCGCAGGCTGGGGAGAATCCATGGTTTTCCCATACATTCTGGCTCTTCTGATGATTGTGCTCTCTGTTTTTGGCGTCTTTTGGATTTACGACAAAGAAGAAAGACAAAAAAGAATGGAAAGACTTAAATCCGAAGTGAAAATAGGGAGTGTGAGAAAGGTCAAAAAGTTCAAAAAGGTGATTAAGTTGAGAACTTTCGTGGATAGAGAAGAAGAGCTTGCGGAACTCAGCACTGCACTTAAAAGCGCTACAGACGGGGTGGGAAGCAGCATATTTCTGACCGGAGAAGAAGGTGTGGGAAAAAGAAGTCTGATTAACAGATTCAGAAAAGAATCGAACAGCAGGTTCATCTCATATGAAGCCTCAGGGGGTGAAAAAAAGCCGTATGAAGGCGTTATCAGGGTTCTGGAGTCCATGAATTCCATGGGGATAAGTTCGATTAATGCCGGCGACATTCTTTCCCGAGCTTCCAAGGAACAGGGTTTCGAAGAGAGTTTTCAGGCATTTGCGGAAGCCAGTGCCGAAGAGCCTTTGATAGTCTATTTCTCGAGCGCTCAGTGGCTTGATCACGGTTCCATAGAATTCTTGGAATATCTGGCAAGAGGAATAGACGAGACCAAGGTCGTTCTGATAATATCCGCACCTCAGGAAGAGCTGGAAGATACAAATGGGAAACCCCACCCTCTCAATGCGATGCTGATGTCTCTCATAATGGAGGGAAAGATAAGAATGCTGAAATTGGAGCGTTTTGACAGAGATACAGCAGGGGCAATGCTCTCAATACTGCTGGATGCGGAGATTAACGGCGAGCTTCTGGATAAGATATATGAAAAAACCCAGGGACTGCCTCTTATGATAGAGGAGATTGCCAATCGTCTCAGGACTTCCCGAAAGAGCCTCTATGAAATAGAGGAATCGGATATAGAACTTCCGAGAAATGTCAGAGAACTTATAGGAAAGAGGCTGGAAAAACTGGACAAAGAAGAAAGGGCTGTGGCCGAATGGGCTGCGGTTCTGGGGACCGGTTTTTCCTTGGAGCTTATTAAAGAGCTCTCCGACGAAGAAGAGGGTCTGGAAGATATTGTTTACAGACTGATAGAAGACAAGATACTCGTGGAAGAGGGTGGTGAATATCGGCTGGACCACCCGCAACTTCGGGAGATTCTCTGCGATGAACTCGCTGAAAGAGCCTCTGAGATGCATCTTAAAGCCGGAGATGTCATGGAAAAGATTGGATCAGGTGATGTCTATATCCTTGCACATCACTTCTGCTTTGCCGGTCTAAGGGAAAAGTGCCTTGAATATTCGATAAGGGCGGCGGAGAAGGCAGAGCGCTCTTATGCTCCCAGAGATGCCGTAAAATACTACCAGATGGCAGAGAAAAACGCGGAGGGGAACATGCTGCCGAAGATATACCTGAACATTGTGAAAAACCTGAGAAAGATTCTGGAAATAGAAAGCGCCGAAGAATATGCCAAGAAAGCGTCAGCGGCTGGCGGGGAAATCGCTGACAGAGCGCACCTTCTTCTCGGACATATATATCTCGAAAGTTCGAGATGGGGTGAGGCTGAAAAAGAGTACAAAAAAGCGCTCTCATCTGACATAGGCGAGGTGGTTATAGATGCATACAGAGGAATCGGAAAGGTGTACTGGAGGCTCGGAGAGCATAAAAAAGCCGCCGAATACCTTCAGAAAGCAATTGATCTGGCACAAAAAGCAGGAAATTCGGGCATTCTGGGAACCGCTACCATAGACCTTGCGAATGTTTATTCCGATTGGGGTAAATATCCCAAGGCCATAGAACTCTACCAGCTGGCTATAAAAATACTTGAGAGTGTAAGTAGCATAAGTGAAATAGGAAGGGCATATAACAATATGGGTGAGATATATAAATATAAAGGCGACCTCGAAAAAGCTGCTGAATGTTATCTTAACTGTATTGAATATGCACAGAGCGCAAAAGACAGTCTAACTATGGGGTATGGCATAGAGAATCTGGGTACGATTTATACATATATGGGCAAGTTTGAGGAAGCCAGCGAATATCTCTCAAAGGCGTATCGGATATTCAGTAAGAGCGGAGATAAATACATGATTTCCGGAATATATATGGCATATGGCATAATGTACAGGATGCAGAAGAAATGGGCTAAATCCGAGGAAAATCTGTTGAAATCCATGGAGTTGCTGAAAGAGATAGGAATAAAGTACGATCTCGGCATAAGCATATACGAATATGGGAGGATGCTCAAGGAAAAAGGCGATGAAAGGGCTGAAAAAATACTGAAAGAGGCCCTTTCCATATTCCGTGAGATAGGCTCGAAACATCATATCGAGGTCGTCGAGAAGGAACTGGAACTGGAGGATATCGGGGGGTAATATTTTGACGACTGAGATAAGCAGAAAGATATACGGTATAATGGCCAGGGAGATGGGGCATCTGGGCAAATTCATTGTTGAAAAACAGTGCAAAGACCTTGACATAAATCCGGAAGAGATAGGGAAAGAGGATGTGGACAGGCTTGCAGAGGCTATAAGAAAGGTCATGGTGTCGTTTGCCGGAGAAGACAAGGCGAAAAAGATATGGATGGAAATGAAAAGATTGAAATGATTATTTTGCCACAAAAAGATGGTATTTCTGGTTAGGCTCCGTTATTTCCTTCATTATCCTGTCAACAATAAGTTTTTCCGGGCGGTATAGCGTGGGCACTCTTTTTTTCAGGTCCTCGAAGTCTTTAAAAGGCCTGTTTTTCCTCTCCTCTAGTATGCACCACATGGTCTTTTTTCCCAGACCCGGCAGAAGCTCGAGCATATGGAACTTGGTAGTTACAGGTATGGCCTCATTGAAAAATTTGACGAAGTCTCTTTCTTTGTCTTTCACAATTTCCTCTATGACATAGGGCAGCTCGCTCTGTGCCGCGGAGGTCAGCTCATCGTATCTGACTCTTTTTTTCACATGCAGGATGGTGTTCCTCTTTTCCATGTTTTTTCCTATATATACCCTGTCTCCCACAACAAGAGAAGAGTTCTGTTTCGGAAGAAGCTCGAAGAGCTTAAATTCCGTATCTCCGACACCGTAAGCTATCGGCTCTTTCCTGAATTTCCTGCTTTCCGGGTGGCCTTGCGGGAGATAATCCAGAATATAAGCATACTCTTCCAAACACAAGCCCCCTTCAGATATACTTCCTCACGACTTCGAGGATGCTTTCCATCTGAGACATCTGAAGAACTATCTTATCTCCTGAAAATATGGCTCTGACATCATCCGGGTGTGCGGGCAGTATCTCCGCTATTTTTACGGCATGATATTCGGTTACTCCTTCTATGGCGGAGAGTTCTTTCACCATCTTCTCTGTTTTCTCGGGGTCCAACTTCGCAAATTTCTGGGCATGCTGGAGTGCAAGGCTCTGTTCGTAAGATAGCTCTCTCTCCTCGTTTACTTCTTCAAGCAGTTTTCTGGCTTCCGAAAGTGTAACATAGTGTTTTTCATCATTCATTAAACCTTCACCTTCCTTAAATGCTCCCTTCTTACGAGAACCTTCTTTTTTGCGTTTCCCACGTTGACTTCGACATAATATGCCTTTCCCTGACTGCCTACAACGACCCCTGTCAGGCCGTGAAATCTCCGGTGTGGCATCCCTTTATGCACACTGGGGTCTATGACTATATTTGCCCTTTCCCCGACTTCGAAGCTCTGAAGAGACTTTGTTATTGGGGATAGCCCTCGCTCTCGAGGGTGTTTTGTCATGATTTTCCGGGTTTTCGCTCTCAGACCGTGAGACATCTTTACCATTTTTATTCCTCCTTGGAATCTATACCCATTACATCCAGCGATTCTACGGCACATTTTACTCCGAGAGCAGCGCTGAGACTCGGATTCGTGCGACCTTCATCGCCATGCATGAGTTCCTTTATATAAAGCCCTGCCTCGGCACGCACCTCTATCGATGCTTGCCTGCCGTCGCTTTGCAGGAGCTTTACGGAGAGCGCTCTTCTTTTTCGAACCTTGTCCGCTCTTCTGTGGGCAACTCTCTTGGGCGTTCTTTGTTCTATATCTGTTTCCAGCATCTTCAATGCATTTTTAAGCTTTTCCTCTTCCACCTCCGAACCGAAAACAACGGTAACAACATATGTTTTCTCAGCTCTGGATGCCTTTATCTCCCTTATCTCCTCTTTTGAAGATAGCCTCAATCCCGAGACCTCCACCTTTCCCGATGCAAACCGGTTCACTCTTTTCTCCATATCCTTAATGTCAAAAGAGCGCCTTTTCGGCTCCTTTATCTCCAGAACAAAGGGCCTTCCGTTACCCAGCATCCGGGCGTCTATGTCCTCCCTTCCCATACCGTGAAATGCGTGCTCCTTTCCTCCCAGCTCTTCCATAAATTCATGGGCAACCAGCTCCTCAACGCTCTCGGGATACATCTTTCCCGTGAAATTGCAGTGCTCGCACCCTTTTCCGTGGCAGTATCTGCACGGCCACCTTGTCTGCGGTATCCCCCTCACAAGCTTTCTGTACCTGCCGTAGATATAAACAGAATTTATCTGTATTTTTACATCGTCATACCGCACATCGTAGAGGAACTCTATATCCGGAGTCTCTCTGGAAAAGGCCTTTTCCGTCTTTTTTTCCAAAATTTTTCCCAGACTCCGGTTGAATTCCACCTTTATGCTCTCTCCGTTCAATCCCAGTTTCTCCGCTATCTCCTTCTCCTTCTCCAGCGTCTCACTGTCGAATCTGGAACCTATGAGAAATGTGGAGAACTCTATTTCTTTCGAAGCATCCGTCAGAAGCTCGGCCTTTCCTTCCATGTTCTCAAACGCATCTCCGCATAGCTTGCATGAATCCCTGTAATCCGGTACGCTACCGTCCAGCATGGCGATGTATGTGCGGAGCGCTCTTCCTCTGTCAATGTTGGATATTCCGTGGCCTCTCTCCGAGAAAAATCTGCCTATGCAGCGGTCACACATGCCCATATCAATAAGGGCCCTCGCTTTCTCAATCATTCTCTCCCTCAGTCGACTATGCTTCCGTAGCCTATGAGACGCCACTTATTGCCTATTCTCCTTCCTATGGCCACCTTTTCCCCCGGTATCGGGCAGACAGGCAGTTTCAGAGACATCTCCACCTCGTCCTTTCTTGCGCTCTTTACTATTCCCACGGTTATCATGGTTCCTATGCTGAGCATCAGCATCTCGTTGGTCTTTATCTCCTGAACCTTTATCTCCTCCTCCGTACCAACAACTCTTTCGAGAAGGTGTGTTTCCATGAGGAACCTGTTCCTCACCTCGGGAAGTGTCCCGGGAGCGCCCATTATCTTGCCTGCCAGATTGTCGGACTTCGTTACGGAAGGGTCCAGTGTGGTTCCCACGCCCAGAAGTCCGCCTGCATGAACCTCCTTGTACTCCTTTCCTCCGGAGATTATCGTGGTCACCTTCGTTTTTATCGGCTCTTCGTACCTTTCGGGATGCTCTTTGCTTCCGAGGCCGGGCAGTATCTCTATCTCATCCCCCACTTTCAGTTTTCCTTCCATAAGAGAGCCTCCTATCACCCCGCCGACTATGTTCTCTATCGGGTCTCCCGGCTTGTTTATGTCAAAACTTCTCGCTATATACATGAGAGGCTCCTTTGTCTCGTCCCTTTCCGGTGTGGGTATGTGCTTCTGTATCGCAGCCAGCAATATGTCGAGGTTCGCTTCATGGTGTGCGGATATGGGTATTATCGGTGAATTTTCCGCTACCGTGCCTTTGAGAAATTCCCTTATCTCCCTGTGATTTTCCTTAGCTCTTTCCGGGCTTACCACATCTATCTTGTTCTGAACGACTATTATGTTCTCTATTCCCGAGATTTCCAGAGCCATCAGATGCTCCTTGGTCTGGGGCTGCGGGCATTTCTCGTTTGCCGCTATGAGTAGGAGGGCTCCGTCCATGAGAGAGGCTCCCGAAAGCATGGTGGCCATCAGAGATTCGTGCCCCGGCGCGTCCACGAGAGATATCGCCCTCTGAAACTCCGTTTTTGCGCCGCATCTCGGGCACTTCGCCTTATTGGTGTAGCCGTGAGGTTCTCCGCATTCGGGGCAGAGATATATCGGAGCGTCCGCATAGCCCAATCTTATCGTTATTCCCCTTTTCAGCTCCTCGGAATGGCGGTCCGCCCACTCGCCGGTGAGTGCATAGGTGAGCGTTGTTTTGCCGTGGTCCACATGGCCGACCATTCCAATATTTACCTCTGGCTGCTTTGGAACCTTCATTTATCTCATTTCTCCTCTTTTTCAGCAAACAGGTCTTCCACCCCTTTCGGGCCGTAGCCGGATATCTTCATGTTTATCTGGACATCGTCGGGGGATATCGTATTGCCTTTAATCGCTTTCTTTTTCCTCTGACCGGGCATCGTGGGATGAAATCCCACACCGCCTTTCAGAAGGAGCTTCTTCTTTCTCGGACCGGGAAGGCTTTTCCTCATCGGAGTGCCGGTTATGTCACTGCCCCCGGTGATTATCAGCTTGTAGCCCGGGAGACCCACGAATATCCCGTCCACCACCTCTCCTATCTTCTTTCCTATCAGGGAGTTGGCATACTGGTCGCTGATGACCTTCTGGTACGACTTTCCTGTCTTCACATCGTTGATAACTACCTTGAACTCTGCCATATTTTCACCTTATGGGAGTTTGCCTCATAATCTTTTGGTTTATAAGATTTCGCATGCCTTCCTTCACATTTTATCATACCTCGCACGCGCTCTTCACGAATTTTACCACCTCCAAAAGCCCATTCGCATCCGTTGTTTCGATGGTTCCGAAATTTCGCTCTTTTTTGATATTGTGATAATCAGTGACTTGCCGGTAATCCGCAACATACTCTTCACCGAAATCCCATGAATAGCTCAGGGAATTTCTATCTGAGAATGTGTCCGTTCCGATGCCTATGAATGTTATCTCCAATATAGGATTACATTCTCTCACATTAACACCTGTACTCTCCCCTTATGAAGTCTCCCCTTATTATTACTCGCATATCATCCGTAAAGAATCCGCCCGCATCCTTGCTTTTCAACAAAATATAATCTCCTATGGAAATGTTTCCATCGTTGTCCGCATCCACGTAAAGTACGTCGACAGTATAATTATTCTCTTTCCATTTATTATACGCATCATAAACAAATATGCCATAATCACAATAATAATGATAGTCTTTATACCACTTTTCCAAATAGACTTTTGTATTATTTTTTATATTTTCTATTTCTATGATTTTGCACGGAAAACTTTTTATTTCGAGAGAATAATCGCCTTTACTAACATTGACAATATCTGCTCTGTACCACTCCTGACCAAAATTTTCAGGACAGGAAGTCACGACAGTAGAGGGGCATTTGGGAGTGATATGATGCACACCTAAAAGAATATACAATAATATCATCGATAAAATAAGCATCGTCACCAAAACCGGAAGCAATCTATGAATTGTTTTGTCGCCCGTTTTTATCGCCTCCTTGATTTGCAGATACTCTCTTTTCTCATACAGTTACCAAGAGAGTATATGGAGCGCCGTATTTAGATATTTCGGTAACCGCCGACCAATAACTTCCTAAACTTCGCATGCGCTCTTCACGAATTTTACCACCTTCACACCCTGCAGTCCCCTGAACTCCTTCAGCAGTTCCCTTATTCACTCTCCGGTTGATCTTATTACATATACTTCCAGACAGTTCACAGGGTCTATATAGGTATGTATAGTTGGAGACATAACCTTCCAAACTAATGATGTCTCCGAGTAGCAGTCGCCGACCTGAGGAAGGCTATTTGTCAAAGATATAAGTTAACAAAGTTAGGTCGGCGACTATAGATTCAGGAACTCGTTTTGCCTGTCAATCGGCAGTCTTCGAGAGATTGAAGAGCTTGGCTTGCGGTAAAATCGCAGGCAAACATCCAAATGTCCGAATATCTTTTCTTTGGAGCTTCATTCGGCATCGGCATCTCTCCGATAGAGCACAAGTTTCCCGACATTCTTTTAAACCCGAGGTCTTCCCACCCTGTGATTGGATTTCTCCTCGTTCTGTCAGCCTCCGTAATGTGGGGGTTTTCAAACGTACTGCTGAAAAGCAGCATCAAGCACGGTATGGAGCCCGCAACGGCAAATGCGGTTCAGACGGGTTTCAGTGCGATATTCATGGTTTTAATCTGGATTTATGTCGTTTCAACGGGAACGCTATCCAAGGTCAACATAGATGCATTTTCTCTAGCATATCTTATAATCGGCACCCTCGTGGGCCTCGCTTTCGGTACGACCCTTTATCTCCACGGTCTGAAGCTGGTCGATGCATCCCTCGCATCACCTCTTTCTTCCACATCGCCTTTCTTTGTGATATCTATGTCCGTGATTTTCATAGGGGAAAATATAACTCTGAGCCTGATATTCGGTGCGATAGTGGTTTTTGCGGGTGTCGTCCTTCTCGGAAGAAAGGAAGGAGGGGGGAAGCGCTCCAGAAAAGGAATCGTTTTGGTTTCGATAGCACCTATCTTCTGGGCGATGACAGTTGTCCTTTACAGGGTGGCTCTCCGGTCTATGGACATATATACGGCAAATGCGATACGCATGAGCATTCTCGGAATTACGATGTGCCTGTATGTCAGGTTATCCGGCTCTGGATGCTTTTCATCCGAAAGAAGAGCGATTTTCGAATCCGCAGGCGCAGGCATTTTTAACTACGTACTCGGAGGAACGGCGTTTCTCTTCGGGCTGGTGATGATAGGGGCATCCAGGGCATCCGTTCTTTCCTCCGGAACGCCGTTTTTCACCATGCTCTTCGCGGCCATGTTCCTGAAGGAGAGGATAAAGAGGACCTACATCTACGGCGGAATACTCGTTGTCACAGGCCTGATACTTCTTTCAGTATCTTGATGAGATTTTTCTCATTATGTACTTCTTTTCGTTATACTCCAGAACTATCAGTTTTCCCTCCGAGACCATCTTTTCCACCATTTTCCACTCTTTACCATGCTTTTTCAGGAATTCATCCACTGCGTCCTCTCTCATCGGATGCACCGAGGTTATGGCAAGGATATCCTCTTCAGGGTCTCCCGTGCCAGAGAACTCGTTTCCTTCATAGCCTATAAGATATTCGGCATTCACCGATTTAGAGAACTCCTGAAAAGCTCTGTTCACGATGGATTCATCGGGCACTTTCGCCCATTCCTCTGCAGGAGGTCTTGTAGGAACACCTATGTATGCGATATCAGGTCTCAGTTCCCCGAGAAAATCCCTGATTCTCGGGATTTCATCGCTGTAATCCACGGCATCCACAAGCATGGTCTCAGTCACCAGTTTTCTCCCGAACTCTTTCGCGAATTCCAGCATCCCCTCCAGAATTTTCTCATGTGAAAGCGACTTGTGCGGTCGGTCAACCTTCTTCCACAGCTCTTCGCTTATGGCATCCAGCTTCATGGAGACGTAGTCGAAGTTCATGAGTTCGGAGCGTACATCGTCCCTCCAGATAAGCGATGAATTGGTGATTATTGCGAGTTTTATCCCGAGATTTCCGAGCATTTCAGCCTCTTTTCCGAGCTTCACATCGAGAGTCGGCTCCCCGTCGGGAACAAAGGTCAGGTAATCGATATCAACGCCTTTTTCCTCCGCCTCCTTCACCTTTTCCTCGACTTCTTTGTATATCTCGTCTGGAGAATAGTAAGCCTTCCTCCGAGCGCTCTTCACTATTGTCTTTCCGAGCTGACAGTATACACAGCCGTAGGAGCATATCTTAGCGGGGATGTTGTTTATTCCCAGACTCCGTCCGAGTCTTCTGGAAGGCACGGGACCGAAGGCAATCATGGGCATGCGTTAGTTTGAAAGGCTTAAAGGTTTTTCCGAAGACGTGCTATGTTGCACAGCTCGCTCTGAGTTATGGAACACAGCACAAAGGCGGAGAAAATTAATATACTATCCCGTTTTTGAAGGGGCGTATGGAAAAGAGCGCAGAGGAACTTCTGATTGAAGGCGACGAGCTGTTCGAAGAAGGAAGATATGCGGAGGCTGTCGAGAGATACACCGAAACAATAGCTATAGACCCCGCCGCTGAACTCGCTCACAACAATATGGGAGTGGCTCTGGAAACCATGGGAAAATACGAGGAAGCTGTTAGGGAATACGAAAAGGCCATCAAGATTAACCCCAGATATGAGATAGCGTGGTTCAATATGGGAAACTCTCTTTTTTCTGTGGGAAGAAGAAAGGAGGCCATGGAAGCCTATGAAAAGGCCGTGGAGATAAACCCAGATTATCTGGATGCACATGTTGCGAAGTGCAATGTCCTGATGAGCTTGGGCCGAAAAAGAGCCGCAATAAGATACTGCGAAAAGATTGTCGAAAGGCATGAAACACCCGAGTATCTGGAAGCGAAGGCATTTGTTTTCGAGGAAGCAGACAAATACGATAAGGCCCTCGAGACTCTGGATACTGCACTTTCATTCGGCCCTTCTGCGGAGATATATAATGCGAAGGGTAATCTCCTGACTCTGATGGAAAGATACGAAGAAGCGATAGAAAACTACAACATCGCACTGGAACTCGAGACAAAAAACGAGGAAATCTGGAACAACAAGGGATATGCGTTTTTCATGATAGGTCTGTATGACGAGGCCATAGCCTGCTACGACCGTTCGATAGAGATAAACCCGGGATACAAGCCGGCATGGTATAACAAGGGTTATACCCTCCACAGCATAGGCAGACTGGAGGATGCGGTGGAATGTTACAGGGTGGCGCTGAAATACGACGACACGGACGAGGTTCTCTGGAACAATCTGGGAAACGCTCTTTACAATCTCGGAAAATATGACGAAAGCATACCATATTTCGTGAAGTCAATCGAGGCCAATCCGAACTATGAGATTGCATGGAACAATATAGGCAACGCTCTTGACCGCATGGGAAAGCATGAAGAATCGATAGAATATCACGAAAAAGCCCTCAAGATAAATAAAAAGTTCGACTATGCCCTGTATGCCAAGGGCTATGCCCTTGCAAGGTCCGGAAATCCGGAGGAAGGTCTGGATTGGATAGAAAAATCTCTGTCAATAAATCCGAAATATGACCACGCATGGTTTGCAAAAGGCCATGTTCTCGAGATGCTTGGGGAACTTCAGGATGCCGTGGAAGCGCTGAAAACTGCTCTGGAACTGAACCCGTATTATCCGGAGGCGTGGAGAAAGCTCGGAGATATATATTCGGAACTCGGAAGGGATGACTGGAAGGAGATGTGTGAGGTTAAGGCAAAGACATCCTACAGAAAGATACCGGAGGAAGACCCCATGGACTTTCAGGTAAGGGCCGATGAAATCGAATTTCTGATGAGTATCGGAGAGTACGATTCCGTGGTCGAGAGATGCGATGAATGGATGTTCATAAGGTCAGGGGACACCAGACCGTGGAAACTGATGATAGACGCGCTCCTCGAGATGGATGAAGGCAAGGAGGCACTGGCAACACTGAGAAGGGCGGAGAGAAAAGGGATAGAGATAGATCGCACCCGGAAGGCCAGAATCTATATGAGCATGGGGCACTGGGAGGAGGCCATGGAGATTCTGAGAGAAGAGGATTCCGAGGAGGCATCTCTTTTGAGAGCCATGGCATTCTACGAAAGGGAAGATATGCAGAGAGCTCTGGAAGAACTGCGGAATGCCGGAAATAGCAGGGATAAATGGGTGCTCAAAGCCGCAATACTCGAGAGACTCAGAAGGTGTCAGGAAGCGATAGTCACCTATGAAAATGCAAAGATGTATGGTGAAGACTCCACGCTCTGGCTTGGGATAGCGAGATGCAGAAAGGCGCTCGGACACCATAAAAAGGCAAAAGAAGCGGCAGAGATAGCTCTCGCAATGAATAGAGAGGATAAAGAGGTCTGGCACTTCCTGAAAAACTTCAAATCTCCCACGGAAAAGCGGGAAAAAGCAGCTCTGTGAGTATTTCAGGGTATTTTTTCGTGAGTTCTTCAGCTTCCATTATCTCATATCCTTCTTTTATCGCCTCGTTCAGGTCCTTTCCCATGTTCGATTCGGGTATGAGTTTTTCAAGGTAATCTCCGGCATACCTGTATTCTCTCGGAACCTGAACCACCCATCTGCCCGCCTCGATTCTCAGCGGATATCCTTCCCATTTCTTCAGGAAATTCTCCGACTGCTCGTTCCACACCGGAGGGCCGTAGTGGTTTTTTACGGAAGGGAGAGCGCTCACCTCAAGCTCGAAGACAAATACTATATTCTCCGCCATGGCCCTGTATGCGGAGTTGAAAACCGTGAATCCCATGTCATTGAGTCTCTGGGCTATTGTCCTCCGGGCCTTTTTTATCTGGGGGAAGAGCACATCCGGGACAAGGTCCGGCCGTTCCATTTCAAGGGCGATGAGATATGTTCCCTTTTTTTCAACCTCTTTTATCAGGTTCTCGGAGTTCTCGGGCCTTCGCTTGTTCGGGAAAAAGAACCGGATATCCGGGTTTTTCAGATACTCCGAAGCTGCATATATGAAAAGAGCCATGGAATCGGCGGAAAGTGCGGACGCAACATTCCTTTTGGGGTCGACAGGGTCCACGAAGACGAGAGGCTCGTCGAATTTCTTCGGTGAATCCTGCGAGAAAAACAGCCTTGTTCCCCTTTTCCATTCTTTCGAGCCTTCGAGAATCGCTCCGAATGAGCCGTAATAGAGGATGAGGAGCTCGGTCAGATAGCCTGAAAATCCCTCTATCTCAGCCTCCGCACCGTAGACACCGATGCCTTTCATGAACCGTTTGAGCAGAAGAACCT
>WALJ01000009.1 GCA_015522885.1 Thermoplasmata archaeon | reverse complement strand
TGTCTGAATTCACTGACCCAGACCCGAACATCGGCCACTATTACTATACCACGGATTCCAGCCAGCTTAATGACATCTTCGCGCAGATTAGAGGCATAGCCCAGTCCATAGCCTCGGGCGGTGGGGGAGCCGCCGGAGCGGGAAATGTTACGCGGTCAGCGGATTTTACCATGGATAATAGCCGTGGCGGAGGCACAAGGTCCTCATTGTCCGGACCTACGACGAATGCCGTTGAAACCAGGTATATGCGCTCGGATACTCAGACTGTGAATGGATTGAACGCATATATACTTGGAACCGCACAGAGCAGCAGTTCCGCCACCTCTTCGATAGTATACAGCTCTACGGTATATGCCGGCATCCGGGTATGGATCAGAGACAGTGGCGGAACCGAAACGGAGGTGACCTCCGGAACTCCTGTGGCTATCGCATCTCAATCCTATCCAAATTACGGATTGGTAAGCGCTACATGGACATGCCCGGGTGCCTCTCTTTCTCCAACGGATTCGGTGGTGGTCCGGGTGTATCTTGATAGCAACAACCCGCCATCTTCAAGCTCAGAGGTGGCCACCTTCACCACAGAGGCGCTCGGTTCCACAAATCTCGGAAGCAGCACATGGACGGTCTATTACTATCTATATACTAGTTGGAGTTTGTCTGGAAATTATGGGGAATTGGTATGGGGCACATCCACCTACAATTCGAGAATAGAGGGCTTCGAACATTTTACACCCGGACCTCCGGGAGTCTCCGAAGCATATCCTCCGGATGGGAAGACAGCGCTTCCCAGCCAGTATGTCGATATCGTGTTCAACAGGTCGATGGATACCTCGAAGACCCCCACTCTATCTCAGAACAGCGGAACAACCGTATCATATACATTCGAGGGGTGGTTCACGACATACCAGACAGATGACACCGCCATATGGAGCCATGACAACTGGACCGACGGGGATACTGTGAGTCTCACGGTATCTGATTATGTGGAATCTTCTGGTGCATACACGGGAGACCCACGCACGTGGTCATTTTCCGTGATCGCCTTCACCAGTACCGGTGGTGGAAGTCTGCCTCCTTCTTCCAACACCAACAAGACAGCCGTGACCCCGAGCGTGGATCTGAGGAACACATCCTCTGCAACCCTCACTTTCTGGAACAAATACAATATCGTGCCGGGTGCGAATGGCGGGTTCCTCGAACTTGGATACAACGACAGCGGAACATGGAAGTGGAAATACGTGATGCCTTCTGTAGGCTCTTATACCGGAAACCTGAAACTCGGTGTAGAGCGTGAGGACTCCTTCGGAAATTCCATCCTGTACTGCTGGAACGGGGTAAGCGCCAAGGGGACCTTTGGCTGGGAATTTGTAAAGGTTAACCTGCTTAGAGATCTTCGGGGACTTTCTCAGGGCCAGCTCTCCCAGGTGAAGATAAAGTTCAACTACACAGAGTACGGCGGCGGAACCGGTTACGGCTGGTATATAGACGATGTCAAAGTTGTCATATCCCGAGAGGGCAATTCCGCGAGCAACATAAACGGCAACATGTCGGATGTCTGGCAGCTCGCATTGACCCAGGACAGAAACGGACACAGCACGCATGCATGGTGGAACGGAGACCCGTCCACAGGTTATTTCAGAGGAGGAATAGACGATTCTCTGATAACGAGACCCATAGACCTGACAAATGCCTGGAATGCTCAGCTGAGCGCCTACTTTAAGTTCAATATAAACAACCAGAGCGGAGCACCTCCTGATGGTTTCAGAGTGGAGATATCGACAGATAATGGAGTAAAATGGACCGCAATAAACCTCGGGGTTAGAACAGCATGGGGTGTTTCCGGGACGAATAATTCGGCAAACAGGACCTATACAGGCACAAATGCGGGAAATTACTGGACCGAAGCAGGCTCGCTCATGAGATTGAATGTGGACCTGAGCGCATTCTCCGGGAATGTCATACTCCTCAGGTTCAGAGTGGTAACCACGAGTGCATCGACATATGACCATTATGAAGACAGCACGGCCGGCTTCGGAGGATTCTATGTAGACGACGTGGTGATAACCGGTGAGTCACTGGGCTCGTAGGCTTGCTTCCGCAATCCTTTTACTTGTACTCATTTCTCCTGTTTTTTCATCTTTCAATGCCGGTGCCGAGATTCCTGGCTATCCAGACTATCAGCAGATAAGCGAAAAGCTCCAGTATCTAAACGGCACATATCCGAAGATATGCGCTCTCCATTCCCTCGGAACGACCTACGAAGGCCGAACGATATGGGCGTTGAAGATATCCGACAATGCGTGGAAAGAGGAGAACGAACCGGAGGTCCTTATAATGGGAGGGCACCATGCGAAGGAACTGATATCGGTGGAGGTGCCCCTGATGTTCGCGGAATTCCTTGCTGAGAACTACTCTTCGAACATGACCGTGCGGAATATCGTGGACTCGAATGAGATATGGATTGTCCCGGTGGTAAATCCTGACGGCTATGAGTACGCATGGGAGGGCCATACCGGATGGAGGAAGAACAGAAGGCCCATAGATGCGAACGGAGATGGTATCATTGACGGCATCGGCGTGGACCTTAACCGGAACTACGGGCACCTCTGGGGAAAGCAGGGCGCAAGCCATGATCCGAATAGTGACATATACTGCGGCCCGCACCCGTTCTCGGAGAATGAGACCAAGGCGATAAGGGCGCTCGCCCTCAGTCATAACTTCACATTTTCGGTTTCTTTTCACAGCTACGGGAAGATAATCTATCACCCCTGGGGGAACTCTCTTGACCCCGAGCCCATGGATAACGAGCTGATGGAGGCAATAGGGAACGAAATGGCAGAATACAACAATTACACGGTGATCGAAGGAAAGGATACCTATGTTACCACAGGGGACAGCGATGACTGGCTCTATGCGAACACAACCTGCCTGCCGTTCACCATCGAACTCGGAAAGGAGTTCATACCTCCGCCCGATGAAATCCAAGGGATATTCGAGAAGAACAGGGATGCCCTGGTCTATCTCCTGTCGATATCCGGTGACCCGTATCTCGCGGTATCCGAAAAGAGAACGAACCTCAGGATAACACATTTTTCGATATCCGATGGGGTTGCGAACATAAGCGTTGAGAATCAGGGGAATTACAGCGTGAGCGCTCTTCTCACGCTCAGTTCGGGAAGCGGCCCACCCGAGAGCGAAAGGTTTGCCCTGAAAGCCCATGAAAAGATGAATTTTGCCCTGCGAGTTAATGGAAGCGGGGAATTCGAGGCGAAAATAAGCGCACTGCACCATGCGAAGGAGTGGAACACAAAAGATAACACAGCGTTCGCTTCCTTTGAAACGGATGAAGGAAAGCTTCGGACCGAAGGCACGGATGCTCTGATGTATGTTTTCGGAACTGTGATACTTCTGTTCTTCCTTTTCGCTTATGTCTATAAATCACTCAAAAAGGACTGATTTGAGCTCTTTTCCTTCGGGGCATTTTATATCTCCCTTTATTTTGACTATCCTGTATTTCGAGCCTTCCTTCAGTCCCATAGGATTGCAGAGCCCGTAATATTTGCACCCCACATTGAGGCATTTCTCCGGTGTGTAGCGTATGCTTGTGCCCTCTACTGCCATTTTTGACGGTATCGCCGCTTCCGTGGGAATCTTTTCCACCTCTACGGCCCTCACCTTTCCCTCGTGTATCTTGCATTCGTGGGTCGTGTCTCTAAGAGCCTTTATTCTGTACTTCCTGCCGACATCCAGATTGAAGCATGCGTTCCTCAGCTTGCAGTCCCTGCACTCGGTCAGCGGCCCCAGAAATGTGAATTCCATGCCTTTTTTCGCCAGATTCTCTCCTATAAGTGTAACTATTGCCATTCTTTAACCTCCTATCACTCCTGTTTCTCTTGCGATATTCTCCGCCTTCCCCCTGTTCATGCCGAGCTTGTGGAATATGGTGTATCTCTCGGGCCTTATCTCGGGAGCCATCAGTATGGCGTCCACGACCTCCTTCTCCGATATTCCCATCTCCTTCGCTGTTGTCGGGAGCCCGGCAATCCTCATTCTGTCTCTGAAATCCTCCCAATCCGCACCGTGAAGTTTCAAGGTGATTATCGAACCGAGAGCGCACTGATGTCCGTGCAATCCGGGTTTTTTTGCTATCCTATCCAGTGCATGAGAGAACAGGTGTTCCGCACCGCTCGCCGGCCTTGAAGAGCCGGCTATGCTCATGGCCACTCCGGATGCGCTCAGCGCCTTCACGATGAGCCATGCGCTCTCCTCGCTCCTTTCTTTGATTTTATCGACATTTCTGAGCATGGTCTCAGCGGTTATCATTGAAAGCGTCGATGCGTAACTGCTTATTTCCTCCCCTTTCTCCCTGTTTGCGAGCTCCCAGTCGAGCACGGCGCTCTTATTGGAAATTATGTCCCCGTAACCGGCAGTCATAAGCCTGTACGGCGCGGAGGCTATTATCTCGGTGTCCGCAACGATTGCAACGGGTGGGTGCGCGGATATCGAGCGCTTTTTTCCGTTGACAAGCAGAGATGCCGCGGAAGAGATAATTCCGTCATGGGATGCCGCCGTGGGAACGCTGACAAAAGGTATTCCAATCTCCGAGGATGCGCATTTTGCGACATCGATGGGCCTTCCTCCGCCTATGCCGAGCATGAAAGAGACCTTTCTTTTTTTGGCATATTCCACAGCCTTCTCCACATTGCCCCAATCGGCCTCGGAAATCATGAATTTGAACGCCTTGAACCCAGAATCTTTCAGAATTTCCCCTGCTCTTCTCCCTGCCACGCCCTCTGTTATCTCGTCCTCTACTATGAGCGGCCTACCTGTCAGACCTGTTTCCGCGCATATCTCCCCCAGTCTGTCCAGTACCCTGTGTCCGACAGCAATTGACCGTGGAAGTTCCATTATTTTCTGCTTCGAGAAGCTTTCACTCATTCGTTCACCGCTATGCATGGGGGATTATAAACCTATTCAGAACCTCTTCGCCACATAATCCAGCATAGAGCGGAATATTCCCGCTCCCGGGCCGAAATCTTCCGGTTTTTCAAGGCCCACCATGTAGTTGTAGAATGCTCTCTCAGGATGCGGCATCATTCCCAGCACATTTCCCTCCGGGTTCGTTATTCCTGCGATATTCTCGACGGAACCGTTTGGATTCCACGGATACGGAACCTCATCGCTGTCTGGATTTTCAGGGTCAACATACCTGAAGGCTATCTGCCCGTTCCCATTCAGCTTTTTGAGAATATCTCTCTTTTTGTGGGAATTCAGCGTGAACTTGCCCTCCGCATGTGCTACAGGCATGAGAAGCATGTCCCCTTTTCCGTATGCCGATGTGAATGCCGTGCTTGTTTCGTTACGTATGTATATGTTCCTGCACTCGAAGCGGTTCGAATCGTTGGTTGTGAGCGCTGCCTGAGGAGAACTCGATATGCCGCCCATTCCGGGGAGAATTCCCAGCTCGACGAGAACCTGAAATCCGTTGCACACCCCCAGTATCGGGTAACCGTTAGCGACATATTCCTTGAGTTCATCCATGAGCTTGCTCTTCATTATTGCGGCGAAAATCGCACCTGCCCTTATGTAATCTCCCGCAGAGAATCCGCCCGGAAACATCAGAATCTGGTAATCGAACGGAGAGCGCTCCTCACCTTCCACAAGCCCCAGCATCTGCTTTATATGCACCATCTCGGGCTTTGCACCGAGCCTCTTGAATGCCAGATACGACTCGTCCTCGCAGTTAGTCCCCTCCATGCGCAGGATGGCCACCTTAATGTCTTCGATTTTCATGGGTGGCAATACTCGTACTAATAAAGTTTTTTTACCCGGAGCGCTGGAAGCTCGTGAACAGAATAGAGGCTCTGCCCAGTGTCTGGCTCCTGAGTGAAAAGGCTCTCTGGCTGCCCGGGATATCGACAATCGTCATAGCGGATGTCCATCTCGGATACGAGAGCGGGCTCTTCGACGAGCCGTTCTACCCGAGGATACAGTTCAGGGATGTGGCGGAGCGCATGGAAGCACTTATGAAAAGATACTCGCCCGAACGGGTCATCATAGACGGAGACCTGAAACATGAGTTCTCATCCATGCCTTACTCCGAATTCTCGGAGGTCAGGGAATTTCTGGACATAATGGAAGGAACGGAAATAACACTTGTTCGGGGAAACCATGACAACTTCATAGTCGGATATCTGAAAAAGAGAGGGGTTGAGGTTGTGGAGCGGCTTTCAACCGAAAGATTCTTCTTCATTCACGGCCATGAATATGCCGACATTCCCGAAGGAAAGATGACCGTTATAGGGCACGAGCACCCCATCGTCAGGATAAGGGACAGCGTAGGGGGGAGCGCTGTTTTTCCGTGCTTCATTGTTAGTGATGATCTTATCGTCGTTCCGGCTTTTTCCGAGATAAGCGGGGGAAGCGATGCTGTCAAAGGAGGCATGTTTTTGTCTCCCATATTGAAAAATAAGCCTCAATTCGTGAAAAGAAGGAATCTGTATGCGGTCTCGGAGGGGCAGATAATTTACCTTGGAGAAGAAGATGCCAATCTATGATTCATATCCGTATCTTTTGAGTATGTCTCCGAGAGTTTTCTCAGTTATCTCCATCTCTTTTTTTGAGAGGTCCCCTTTCCATCTTCCGGTGTGTCCTTTGCTCAGGTCTATTTCCATCATTTTTTTGTCAAAACTTATTCCTATGAAGTCTACAAGTTTTTTCAGCTCCTTTTCAGGGTTTTTTATCATATCCTCCATCCTGACTTCGCAGTATGTCTCCTTGGGGATCTTCCTTTTCTCGTCTTCCCACTTCTCAAGTATCCCTTTAATCCACAGTGCATTATCAAGAGCGCTGTTCCCTCCCCAGCTCTTTGTTTTATAAGAGCTCACAACATCTCTCGGATCCCTATATATATGTATCAACTTCATATCGGGAAACATTTCATGTAGAAGGGATGCGTGGAGTATGTTGAACGGTGTGTGGTCCAGCCAGATATTTTTTCCCTCTTTTTTCATCGGATATCGGGATATGGAGTTTACAAGGTTTCCGGACAATTCGATTATTTCCTTCCTTTTAAACCTTTTCGTGGCCATTATTTTCGATCCGAATCTGTACTCATCGGATCCGACCCAATACCCTTTGAACTCCCTGTAAACTATTTTTTCAATGAATTCATCCACATTTCTCTTGAATTCTTTTCTTGGAATTATGTCTTTATACGAGACCCACAAAGCATATCTGGGGGGGCTTATTCCAATCTTGGGAATAGCCTGTCTTGCGAGCTTCCTAAAGCTTCCTCTTATTTTCGGGGGATAAAACTCCCACATCATCCTTTTAAATTTTCTCACAGCCGCATCCCCCTTCCATGGCGACCATTCATCCGATAAGGCGGGAACGAGGTCTATAAGTCCATCGGGGTCTATTATGAACCTGGTTTCAAACGGATATCTGTAGATCTCATGGTGTTTTCCCAGAACTCTCGAAAGTATTGTGGTCCCGCTTCTTCCGGTTCCGCCTATGAATATCTGTTCTACCATATCACCACCGTTTTCCTGACCCTACAGCAAAATATGGGGTTTTAATCGCTCTTTTAAGAGTTCTCCGACCGTCCACTATCAGTTCAAGAGCAAAAGAATCATAGTTTATATTCTCAAATTCATCCCAATCTGCCTGAATCATGCATATATCTGCATTTCTTAGAGCGTCTTCCGCACTCTTCGCATACTCAATCCCGGGAAACAGTTTTCTGAAGTTCTCCGTTGCCTCCGGGTCATAGCCTATGACTTCGGCACCTTTCTTTAAAAGCTCCCTTACAAGGGGAATTGCCCTGGATTCTCTTATATCATCCGTTTCCGGTTTGAAGGAAAGGCCGAGAACCGCGACCTTTTTGCCTTTCAGTTTTCCTCTCTCCCTTTCGGCAATTTCTATCATTCTCAGAGGCTGTCTTTCATTAAGTTCCAGGACCTCTTCAAGAATCTCCGGTTCATATCCCTTTTCTTTCGCCGCAGAGATAAGTGCCTTGACATCCTTCGGGAAACAGGAACCTCCGAATCCTGCTCCCGCATTCAGAAAGTACGGAGATATCCGGTGGTCCATCCCAACTCCTTTCATAACATCATATACGTCCATACCGAGTTCGTCGCATATATTGGCTATCTCGTTTGCAAAGCTTATCTTTGTTGCGAGAAAAGCGTTGGATGTATATTTAATCATCTCTGCACTTCTCGGAGTGGTAACCAGAATCGGGGCATCTATGTCAGAATAAAGCTTTTTTAGGATATTTTCGCTCGTTTCATCCAGAACCCCAAGCACTATCCTGTCCGGATGCATGCTGTCCTCAAGAGCCATGCCTTCCCTTAAAAATTCCGGATTCATGGCTATGCCAAAGTCTTTTCCGGCCCTTTTCCCCGATATTTTTTCGATTATCTTAAGAACAAAGCTTTCTGTCGTTCCGGGTATGACAGTGCTTTTTACAACCACTACATGAAATCCCTTTTTACGCCCTATGGCTTTTCCGATATCCTCGGAAACCGATTTTATGTATGAAAGGTCTATACTTCCGTCCTCTCTGGAGGGCGTTCCAACGGCGATGAATGTGATATCTGTCTTCAGAACTGCGGATTTCATATCTGTTGTTGCCTTTATCTTTCCTTCATCCGTCAGTCTTTTTAAAAGCCTGTCCATCCCTCTCTCATATATCGGGGAAATCCCTCTGCCGACCATATCCACCTTTTCCCTTATTACATCCACGAGAATAACTTCATGACCCATGGCGCCTAACGTCACTCCGGTGACAAGGCCGACGTAACCCGTGCCTGCAATCGAAATCTTCATGAGCCGAAATCGGGGAGGTATTTAATTATGTCTCCCAATACTCTCATATCATATTTTGCACAGAAAATCCGAAGGCGTGGTTATAGTCATACTCGGAACTGTCGTTCCTCCCACGTCCTTCCACAAGGAAGGTCTACTCGGAACTATCGTTCCTCCCACGTCCTTCCACAAGGAAGGTCTGCTCGGAGCTGTCGCTCCTCGTAAAGCCCTCTTATCAGAAGGCAAACTCGGAACTATCGTTCCTCGTAAAGCCCTCTTATCAGAAGGCAAACTCGGAACTATCGTTCCTCGTAAAGCCCGTCTGCCCACGCATAAGTTAATAAAGTCAGGTCGGCGACTATAATTCACCTGAAATCAGAGATTCGAATCATCGAAATGGCTTTCAGAGATGCTGATTTATCCGATATCTTTATTTACCCTGCCTTCTGTTTCATCCATATAAAGGTATAGAGATGTCAAAAAGGCGTAAAGAAACGAACGAATTCGACGCAGAATCACACGCGGGAGACATGAGAAAGAAGAATCTCGCTCTCTTTATATCCATTCTCATTGTCATAGCGGGGGTCGGTGCCGCCTCTGCTTACTGGCTGATCTCAGGAACTGGTGGAGGGAGCATAGAGACTACAACTAGCGGAGGAAGCGGAGGAACGACCACCACAAAAGTGCATCATGTCATAGGAGAACTGTTCGTAACAACCACGTGTCCGTACTGTGCTAACGCCGAAGACGACCTGAAAAATATAGAAAATAGCAGGAATGACTTTTATTTCGTTACCTTTATAGCAGATGTTAATCAGGACGCATACAACAGATACACGGAGGTATCAAAGCAGCAGGGAACTCCGGATACCGAGTTTGACGGCGGAGTTAAAGGAGAACTCGGCGCTGTGGATTCTTCAAAATATACATCGGATATAGATTACTGCAAGGGCAGGGATGTGCCCGATATCAGGATAACGGGGAGCGCTCACTCGTTCTCGTCCGGAATAAGCTACTCGGTAAGCGTATCCGTGCAATCCGGCTCCTTCTCCGGGCACATACGCGCCTTCGTAATCGAAAAGGTGTCCGGATACACCAATGTAAAGAACAAGCCCATACCCAACGCTTTCATGGGATATGCACTCAATCAGGATATGTCTGTCTCTTCCGGAAGCGCGTATTCGAAAAGCGGGACATGGAACGGTGATGTTTCGGATCCCTCTAACATGGCAATAGTCGTGGCGGTCTATGATTCAAACGGGCATGCTGTTCAGGCATACCGGATGAACCTGTGAAATGGACAGAAATGTCCATCAAAACGAAGTTCTGGGGAAAAGTAGAAATAACCCTTTGATTTTCCACAGCCAACAAAAGGAGGTCAAAAAATGCCGATAAAAGTAGATACAGATACCTGCATAGGATGCGGCGTATGCCAGTCGCTCTGCCCCGATGTCTTCGAGGTTGGAGCGGATATGAAAGCCCATGTGAAAGAAGGAGCCGATGAGAGCCTCGGATGCGTGGATGATGCAATAAACAGCTGCCCGACAGGCTCCTTATCCATAGAATAAATCCCTTACTCTTCATTTTTTGAAAGCAGTTCCAGATATGATTCTTGGATGAATTCGTCCAGTCCGAGTTTTTGGGCAGTATCGAAAAGTTTTCCGATATTTTCCTTGGTATACCTGCCTATAATCTCCAGTTCCACAAAAAGGCCAAGACCATGCACATCATCCATCGCTATCTCCGTATTATCCAGCAAATAGCGCTCCCTGACCTTGGATACCGTTCCGGCTTTACGAAATCCGAGCCTTTCCAGAATTTTCTCCGCCTTCTCTCCGTCTGAAATTTCCAGTTCTATTTCTTCCCTGCTCTTCGTTTTTTTGTCCAGTTTTGGCCCTTTATATGCCATAAATGTTCTTTCGTCGGAATATCTTATTCTCAGAGCCTCATCCGTGCTTTCGAAGTCCCTCGAGGGATGGTTGAAATATATGTCCTTCTGGTTCACCTCTCCCAGATATTCCGCACCCAGTCCGGAAAGTCTTCTTTTAATAAGTGCAAAATCTCTCACCCTTGATTTTATCTCAATCTCCATTCTCATCATTCCCGTACTTTTTTATAACATTGATGGAAACAAGGCCTCCTGCTATCAGGTTGAAATAATATGTTGCCAGCCTCCACTGGAGGATGAACACCCCGATTATGGCTCTGGGAATATAAGGGGAATAAAAACCGAGTATACTTATTTCATATACTCCCGAGGCGCCGGGGCTTATGGGGATAAGGGCTATGAGAGTGATCAGTATCTGGGCAAAGATGGAATAGACCCATATCGGGGGCAGACCGAAACCCATGAGAAGTATCGAGGGTATGGAGAAGTCGAGTATCCAGAGAAGAGCCGTCAGAAGAATGGCCGAGGTGAAATAGGCTTTTTTTCTTACCATTTGCTTGAAACTGCTGCTGAAATTGTCTATTTCGTCTTCGATTTTGGAAAGAGTTTTCTCCACCTTGTCCTTTTCCTTGGAGAACCTCTTGATCGATAACAGAATCTTTTTGACAAGAGCCTTCATTATATGTGGTCTTATAACCCCCATCCAGATTATGAGCCATATCAGAACTATAAAAATGGCTCCTCCGATTATATAGCCCATCGGATTTTTCATTATGCCCATCCCGCCGAAGAGCACCAGAATGACGGGCACGGCTGCGACAAAAAATATGACATCCATTACTCTCTCTCCGAAGACGACGGCCGTTGCGTTCCCTCCTCCGGTTTCCTCCGCAAGCATCTTTATTCTCAGAGGTTCCCCGCCGACCTGAGAAGGTGTGATGGCCGCTAGGAATCCGCTTGCAAATGTGATTTCGAGGGCTCTTTTCATGCGTACATGGTAACCTATGGACCTAGTTAGAACCTTGAGCTTCAAGGAAATCGCCAGCAGAGATAGGAGATGCAGAAAAAAGGCGGAGATTATGAAAGCAGGCGATATCTTGGCAAGATATTTTACAGAGTCCGCATCTATTGTAAGGAGCATTATGGCTATTATCACGATTATGCTTATACTTACGGAAAGCAGCAGTAACTTTCTCCATCGATTCATGTAAGACCCTTTTTCAAGAGTACCAGCACCTTTCCCAAGGTCGTGGGTACTTCCAGAGCTTCCATTTCCACACCTTCTACCTGCAGGTCATAGTCTATCGAGAGGTGCTCGGCTGTCAAACGGTACTCTTTTCCGTCTATTTCGACCGGCTTGTCCTCGGACAATGTCCTTTCGATTTCCGCAGGCTCCGCAGATTTCAGAAACTTCACTATCTTCCCGGCATCGCTCTTGAATTCCGGGCCTATCCTCTTAAAATTGGGCATAACCGAAGAAGGCACCTTTTTCACATCCTCTTCTTTTATCAGAACGATATCCGAGCCCTTTACCGTGCGGAGTATGTCTTCATGAGCTTCTATTATTGCCTTTTCCGCTTCGGGTCCGACAATGGTCATCCTTCCTATTCCCGCATTCAGAGGCATTCCTTTGGAGGCTTTCCATCGCCTTATGGCCGCTATTATATCTCTGATTGCCTCTCCTGCCTTCATATCCTCTTCGACAGAGAAAATTTCTTCCGGCCATGCGGAGATATGGATGCTTTTGGCCCCCTCGAATTCCCTGTAATCTCTCTGATATATCTCCTCGGTTATATGGGGCATGAAGGGAGCCAGCATCTTTAATGTTCCGATACCCACTTCATATAAAGTGTATTTCACAGCCTCGTCATCTCTGCCCTTTATCATCTCCAGATAGTGGTCCGCAAACTCGTGCCATAGGAAGTTCTCCACCTGTGCCATCGCCTTTTCGTATTCGAAACCGTCCATATGTTTCGTGGCGAGTCTCACCACCTGTGTATATCTGCCTATTATCCAGCGGTCCACGAGCCTCAGGTCGCCTTTGCTGCCTCTCCCCTTCCAGCGGGATATGAGCTTGTATATGTTCCATATCTTGTTCTCGAACTTCACCGCATGCTTCACATCCTTTGACCTGAAAGGCGTGTCTATGCCCAAGGCACATTTGGCCGCAAAGTACCTGAGAGCGTCGGCTCCGTAGTCCTCCAGTAACCGCAGAGGGTCCACGGCATTTCCCCATGAAGCGTGCATCGGCCTGCCGTCCTCGGCCAGTATGAAACCTCCTATCATGATGTTCCTCCACGGCTCCCTGCCTGTTATCGCAGTTCCCCTGAACATAGAGTAAAAGGCCCATGTACGGATTATGTCATGGCTCTGGGGTCTGAGGCTCATAGGATAGAGCTTCCTGAAGAGCGCATCATCTCTTCTCCAGAAGGTGTTGTAGAGCGCGGTTATGGATGAATCCACCCATGTATCGAAGACATCCTCACATCCCTTCAACTCGCCCCCGCACTTCGGGCACCTGTCAACCGGAGCTTTATCAATGGTCGGGTCCACATAGCACTGCTCCTCCTTTGCAGGAACCACATATCCGCAGTCCTTGCATTCCCAGAGTGGGATAGGCGTCGCAAAATATCTCTGCCTCGATATGACCCAGTCCCTGTTTAACGAGTTCACCCAGTCGTACAGTCTCACCTTCATGAACTCCGGGAACCAGTCGATTCTCTCAGCGGCTTCGAGCACCTCTTTCTTGTGGTCCAGTATATTGAAGAACCACTGGGGAACCTGCAAAAATTCCAGGGGTGTATGACAGCGCCAGCATCTGCCGACGGTCTGAGTAATCTCCTCCTGCTTCACCAGCAGCCCGGCCTTTTTCATGTCCTCGATTACGGCCTTTCTCGCCTCACCTATCTCCATACCCGCATATTTGCCAGCTATCTCCGTCATCCTTCCGTGCTCGTCTATGCTCTTTTCTATAGGTAGTTTGTACTTGAATATCCATTCGAGGTCGTCCTTATCTCCGATCGTGCAAATCATCACCACTCCTGTGCCGAACTCAGGGTCAACCTTCTCGTCTGCGACGACCTCGACCTCCATGTCATAAATCGGTGTCCTGAGCCTCTTTCCTATGATGTGTTTATATTTCTTATCCTCCGGATGCACTGCCACGAGCTTGCAAGCACAGAGCAACTCCGGCCTTGTCGTTGCAATAATCACATCCTTTCCGGTGTCCGCCTCTTTGAACTTTATGTAATTGAGCTGGGTCTTGCGCTCCTCGTACTCAACCTCGGCATCCGCAAGAGCGGTTCCGCAGCGAGGGCACCAGTTGACAGGGCTCTCTCCCTTGTAGACATATCCCTTTTTGTACATCTCAAGGAATGTGAGCTGGGTTATCTTTCTGTAATAGTCCGCATCTGTCTGATAATAGGCCGAAGGGTCCATCGAGTGCCCGAGTATCTTGAACTGCCTCTTCATCTCTCCGATGTTAGAATTTGCGAATTCCCTGCAGAGCTTTACGAAGTCGTGCCTGTCCGTCTCCCTCATCTTTATTCCGTATTTCTTCTCCACATTCACCTCTATCGGCATTCCGTTCACATCGAAGCAGAGGGGAAACATGACATTGTATCCTCTCATTCTCTTATAGCGGGCCGCGAAGTCTATATGCGTGTAGTGGACAGCATGGCCTATGTGGAGCGCTCCCGACGCATACCTCGGAGGATTGTCTATCGTATAGGGCTCCTTATCCGAATCAGGGTCGAATCGGTAGATTTTCCATTCTTCCCATGCGTCCTGCCATTTTTTTTCAACCGAAGAGCACTGATACTCCGACATGTCAAAACCGTATTGGGAAAATGGGAAGCATATAAAGGTGTTTCTAAAGATAAGATATAATAGGTATGCAATTTCCCACCGTGCTATGCGGTGCAGACGAGGCAGGTCGCGGCCCGGTCATAGGGCCGATGGTGGTCGCAGCCGTGAAGGTCGACAGCGAGGACTTTCTCAGGGAGATAGGCGTCAGGGACTCAAAGAAATGCGCGCCGCAGAGAAGGGAAAAGCTTGCAAAGCTGATAAAGGAGAACTGCGACTGTCAGCTGGCGGTCATAGCCCCCGAGGAGATAGACTGGATGCGGGAAGAGATGACTCTCAACGAGATTGAGGTAGAGGTCTTCGCAGGGGTCCTTAATCGCCTGGGTACCGCTGGCTGTGAGATATATCTGGACGCTGCGGATGTGAACGAAGAGCGCTTCGGCGAGGAAATCGGAAAAAGGCTGGACAGAAGGCCCGCAAGAATCATTGCGAAACACGGCGGGGATGACATGTTTCCGGTTGTTTCCGCGGCATCGATAATCGCAAAGGTTGCGAGAGATGCGGAGATAGAGAGAATAAAGGAAGAACTCGGAGAGATAGGAAGCGGATACCCCGCTGACCCGATAACAAAGGATTTCCTGCAGAGATGGGTAAAAGAGCACGGAGACCTGCCGCCTCATACGAGAAGGTCGTGGAAGACCGCAAAAAAGGCGCTGGAAAGCGCAAAGATAAGGACGCTGGACGAGTTTTGAGGTGATATGATGGAAGTTAAAGAATTGATAGAGAATGCGATGAAAGCCTTCAATGAAAAGGTGAAAGAGGATGAAAAGATGGCTAAGGAACTCGAAGGTCTGGAAAGGACCGTTGTCATAAGGCTGAGCGACGACGGGACATACGGCTTCAGGGTCTCGAACAAAGAGGCAAAGGACCTGAAAGAAGGAGATGCTGAGGGAGACATAGAGATACTCAGCGATTCGCAGACAATAATAGGTCTCTTCAACAAGGAGATAGGGCCGATGAAAGCGATGGCCACAAAGAAACTGAAGATAAATGCATCGCTACAGGACATGCTGAAAATGAGGAAATTCTTTTAGGTGAGCCAATGATATACGAGTTCGAGGGGAAGAGACCGAAGATAGGAAAAGGCTCCTATGTTGCGGAGAGCGCAGTGATAATCGGTGATGTAAACATCGGAGAGAGGTGCTTCATAGCCCCCGGAGCGGTCCTGCGCGGGGATTACGGAAGCATAGTCATAGGAGACGGTACAGCCATCGAGGACAATGTCGTGGTGCATGCGAGGCCGGGAGAGACAACGGTCATAGGAAAGCGTGTTACCATAGGCCACGGAGCGATAATTCACACCCCGAAAATAGACGATTGGGCGGTCATAGGCATGGGTGCGATAGTGAGCGACTTCGCAGAGGTCGGCAGATGGGCCGCCGTCGGTGAAGGGGCGGTGGTGAAGAACAATCAGAAGATACCCGAAGAGAGAATCGCAGTGGGTGTTCCGGCAAAGGTTCTGGATAGAAAGATAAGTGAGGAATACAAGAGGCAGTGGACAGAGTTCAAGAAGATATACGAAGGGCTTGCGGAGAAGAGATACCCGGAAGGGTTAAGAAAGATTTAGTGAGGGGGAGACAAAGCGCAGGCATGATATGAATCGTACATTTTTTCTGATGCGGATGTCCCGAATCGGTTATATCTCTCGGCGGCCGTAACCGTGTTTTTGCCTTCTTCTGGGTTTTCATGAGAGAGAAATCACAGGGTTTGCTTTGCATATGATAGATGTGGGTTTAGAAGACAGTCGACATCCTGAAATCCTTTAATACATCCCTTCATTCCCTCAACCATGCCGACCATAATAGAAAAGATATTCGGAGCGCACTCGAATGACCGGGTGGAGCCGGGAGAGATAATCTGGCTCAATCTGGATGTGAGGACAGCGAGGGACTTCGGGGGGCCCAATGTGGTGAAGCATCTCAGAGAGCATTATAACGGGGACTATCTGGAAGACCCTGATAAGACATACTTCACCTTCGACCTGAGCGTTCCGGCAAAGACGATAAAGTATGCCATAAACCAGCAAATATGCAGGAAGTTTGCAAAGGAAACAGGGATGAGGACATTCGATGTGGATGCAGGCATAGGCACCCATGTTCTCATGGAAAAAGGGATTGTTAAGCCGGGAAGCACAGCGGTTGGTACGGATTCCCACTATAATATACTCGGTGCGATAGGTGCTTTCGGTCAGGGGATGGGGGACACGGACATAGCTTTCGCATTCAAAACAGGAAAGACATGGTTCGAGGTGCCCGAGACAATGAAGATAACCGTGGAAGGGGAATATGGATGGCCTGCGACCCCCCGGGACCTGACATTCGCCGTCATGGGGGAGATCGGCTCGTCGGGAATGCTCGGAAAGGCCGCGGAATACTATGGAAATGCAATAGACGGACTGAGCATTGACGGAAGGATAACCCTTGCATCCCAGACAACCGAGATGGGGGGAATAATAGCTTTTATCCCTCCGGATAAGGAGGTTATCAAGTTCGTTGAGGAACGGACGGGAGAACCCGCCAAGGGAGTTTATGCGGACAGGGATGCACGGTACTCAGATGAGATAAACATAGATGTGAATGACCTGGAGCCGCTTGTAGCCGCACCTCCAAAGCCCACGAACGTAAAACCTGTTTCGGAGCTGGAAGGAATGGAAATCGATTCGGTATTCATAGGTTCGTGCACAAATGGAAGATATGAGGATATGCTTGCAGCAGCGAGGGTTCTGAAGGGGCATAGAATAAAGGAAGGGATAAATCTGAGAATCACACCGACCACGAAAGAGGTCTGGATGAGAGTGATAAAGGAAGGTCTGATAGACATATTCATAAACGCAGGTGCGGTGGTTCTTACGAATCCGGGATGCGGAGGCTGCGCGGA
>WALJ01000008.1 GCA_015522885.1 Thermoplasmata archaeon | reverse complement strand
TCCGTATCCTTTGTGTCTCCATTTGTGTCGGAACCCCAGCCTCCGTCGTCATACACCTGACATGAAAGGTCTCTGTCATTTCCGCTGCTGGCCCTGTGATAGACATACATCCAGACAACATCGTTGTAGTCGTTGCCTCCGTCCATCACATTCGGGAAGAAGAAGTAATCGCCGCCAGGATCGATGTCCTTGGCAGCTGACCATGTCTTTCCTCCATCTTGCGAGGAACAGAAGCCATCGTGCACAGCCTTGATATTTCCGTTGCTGTCATAATCCAGATGCTCGAATATATACACAAGTTCGCTGTTGTTGTGATAAGGTCTGTACTGTATGCTGTTGACTCTCTTGAAGTTGTATGTCTGAGAGCCGCTGTTCTCATCGATAGTCGTATTTGTACCGGATGCAGGGCAGGTCCATGAACTGTAATCGCTGTTGTCCGCCCATGCTATCCTTCCCCACGAACCCTTGCTCATTGTGCTACTTCCTAGGGTAGTATGTGTTGCATTGGGGTCATCGCCGGTCCATATAACCCAGACACGGTCTGCGTAAACGGAGGCATTATCTCCTTTACTGCCCCCTTCTCCGTGAAGAATTCTCACGTCATTAGGGTACTCATTGAGATTGGTCAGCTGTATCGGCTCGTGCCATGATATCGGTATGCCGTTTGAGTCCAATTTGGAATATGTAACCATCACAGTGTCTCCGCCGTATATGGCATCCGGGGATATTGGAGTGGACTTGACATATGCGATGAATATCCATGGCTGCCCGTTGGAATCGGTGAAAGTAGTTACCGCCGGACTAGTCTCGTCTTCACTTGCGTTGGTCACCTGAACCATCCTCGGAATCTTGGTATTCTGATCTATGACCTGTACTTTGAGATCTCTCACAGCTTTGACGCTGGCATCGTTCGAGGACATGGCACTCACGGAGAACGGATACACTCCCGGGCTGGTGGAAGCATCCGCACTGACCGTCAGAATGAATGTTGCAGACTTTCCCGCAGCGAGTGAATAGGAAGTCTGAGAGTTCCCTCCGTATGTGTACAGAGTTGTAAGTCCCGTAGGGATATTATCGCTTATATCGATAGTATCCGAGGATGTTCCGTAGCTTGTTATGGTTATCGGCAGAGTTGCGGAACCGCCCTGATCCACGCGTATCGTTGAGCTTCCACTGACATCCATCCCAAACGAATACTCTGGTGTCAGAGAGCCTATGTCCGCTCTGACCACAACGGCAAATGGTGTGGTGGACGGTACGTTATAGCCAATTACTTCAACCTTCCATGTTCCTGTCGCAGGATACTGAACCTCGACCTGCTCGACATTGTTCACTCCGTCCCAGCCGTCACCGCGGTCCCAGCTACCTATATATGTATCCGAAGTACTTGCGACCGTAGCATCGGGTTGAGACCATCCGGTCGTATTATTATACGCATTTCCATGATACACATGGCCGTTCGGATCCGTTACCTTCAGATCGAGGTCTCTGTTAAGGTCCTTTCCGCTTGTATCTATCCAAGTCAGAGTTACCTTCAACGGCACTCTTGCAGAGGCGACATCCAGAGCCATACTTCCATTCGTAGCGGCATCCCATGTTCCCGTGCTCGTCATGTTTGCCTCGGTGTACTGCAGTCTGACAGGCGGATCAGGGAGTATGGAGTTCTTCACATTTATCAGACCCCAGCCCTGGTCATATCCGGGATACATTATGTTCGGAAGCCTTCTTGCACCGTTTATCATGAGTGCTTTTATTATCTGTGAATATATCTGTTGACCCGACTGAGATGCATTGCTGTCGTAGCCAGTATCTGTAAGATACTGTCTTATGACCGCTGCGGCACCTGCTGCGACTGGTGTCGCCATGCTTGTACCCTGCATGTACTGATAATCTTGATGTCCGTCCGAACCCGGGGCTTTGGCACTCCAGTTGTATTGATCTACCGCATTAATAAGGTATGACCCTTGACCCTTGTCGTTGTCGTATTGCCCCCTTGCATAGAGGGATATCTCTCCGCCACCCGGGGAAGCGAGGTCCGGTTTTATACGCGTATCACTGAGATTCCCTCCTCTTGAACTGAAATCGGTGATAGTATTCGGATTCGAGTCATAGAACCACTCTCCTGGCCTGAAGTTCTCCGAAGCCGCCACACATATCCCGTTCTTGCCCTGAGCGTCAGGGTTGAGAGTATCTCTGGTAGGTCCGGCATTAGCCGCTGCAAAGAAGAACAGCCTCCTGTTGTCGCTGTTCGACTTGTCGTCCACAGCCGTGGAATATGTACTGCTATAATCATCACCAGGCTGACCTCCCCAGCTGTTGGAATAAATCTGAGCTCCGTCATTCTGTTCCGTATCCCAGTAGTCGGCAGACGGCTTGAGATTCCCATTACTATCAATTATTCCGTCTATTGACAAGTTGGCTCCGGGTGCGGCCCCGACAGATTCGGCATGATCCCATTCATAGTCATCGGTAGGATATCCATACTGCTTCTCCCATGACCATCCGTTCCCGGATATGAGGCCACAGCAGTGGCTTCCGTGAGACTCGCCGATTTTCTCTCCGTCGGGATCGGAGCCTCCACCCTGATCCTTGTATCTCAGAACCCTGTCGCCGAGAGGACCCTGAAAGTGGTCGTTGGGACCTGCGGTGTCATCACCCTCGTCATATCCCGTATCCTGTATTCCGACAACCTGGTCTTTGCCTATGAAGCGGGTGCTGAGTCCGGTATATGAGGGATACCATACCTCTCTCACATGTATTACCTTGTCAGCGCTAAGGTCCATAAGCTTCGGCTGAGAGTATATGCCTATATTCTGCACCTCTTCCATGGATGCTATGGCCGGTAGTTTGTTCTGCTGGACACTGATTATCACATTCCTTCCCTGCACCGAAAGGACGGTTATTCCGTCTAAACTCAATCGATCCGCGATGCTCTGTGGACTATATCCCTTAAACAGGAGCAACGAGAACATTCCGGAGTTTTCGCTGTTTATATCTGCCTTCGAAGTTATCTTGTATGCCGGTTCGTATGTGCCGACCCATGCTATCTCGGGCATGTTCCTCACGGTGTTTGCAGTATCCGGCGACATCTTGGCGATTAAGCCGTATTTAGCTACATCACTAAATATCACCGCTCCCGCATTTCTGACTTTCTCTACCCACTCGTGTTTTACAGGTCCTACGAACTGCAATATGTATGTGTTGGAATCCGTTGCTCTCAGCGCACCGTTAATCTCAGGTATGCCCTTCGCAGGGTTGAACCGGTAAGAAGACGGATACAGGTCCAGATATCTGTGTTCCGACATCCTCACTACCGGAAAATCTACCTGAGAAAGAGAGTTTACCGAGGTCGCTGGCATTTTCATCAGATAAAACCCGTTGTTGTAATCTGTAAATATCTCTGCGCCCATCTGCCGTAGCTCATTCATATGGCTTGCGTCCACGAGGACGTATTCCGAAGGAGCTGCCGCCTGGGCGGTCAGCATCCCACTGGTCGGTATCAGCATGATAAATGCTATCGCCAACGCGACCAGATGGGGTATATATCTTTTATGTTTTGCGTTCATTTTTTTTCCTCCTTTCTCAAAAGGGATTTTCCCTTGTTCCACTATTAGTCTCCTAGTAAATAAACCTTTCGCAAGAAAATCAAAATATAAGGTAGATTAAATAAATTATACCTTGTACCATTTTGTTTCTAACGAATGCTCCGCCAAATCGGTGGCTATTATACGGTATGACTGAAGATTTTCTCCGGAAGAAATTCCGGTCAAATCGAATTCCCAGAAAGAGCCGTCCTGATTCCACCGCATCTTTTCTCCGAAAGTAGTATTGGAGATATTGTATTGAATAATTACATTTTTCATTTCTATGCCGTCTTTGACCCATACGCGAATGCTGTTGTTCTGGGAAAAATCAATCCGTGTGATCCTAGGATTGCTCTGGTACTTCTTTAAGTAAATGGAAAATCCCCATCCAGAAAAATGACCTCCGGTCATGGAATATGTTCCGCCAGCCCATAAACGGGGGGATTTAATGAACTGATTTTTTACATACGGATGGACCGTGAAGTTATTTTTACCGTATGTTTCATAAAAACTCCAGTTAAGGGCAAAGGCTCTGTGAGAATAGGGGTCTCTCGGGTCCAATACATAGCTCGTCGGATAGAAAGAATAGGTATTCCCTTCAAGGCTGGTAAGATTTTTTCCCTCTATTATTGCACCGATAGTTTTATTTCGAAAAGTCGAATACAGAATATAATCCTTGTTTCTTATTAAATAAATCTGTTCAAGTACGACTTCATTGCCGCCCGGCGAATAATACCGGAGTGCAAAAACCTCGTCTTCTCTCTGATGACTGTAAATCAGGTCGAATATAGTGCTCCAAGCACCGCCCCAGAAATGCAGAAGCATGGCGCTCCCCCTCGCAGAGAACTCTTCTCCTCCGATTCTGAAGTTCCCGACTACATCGAAGTTCGGCTGTATATAGCCGAAAAGCGTGCCATCGCCCACATAAAGAGAGCCAAAAAGAAGAGTGCCGCCGCGATTCTGGGTGAAAAGAACTGGCTTTCTCTCGGATGAAAGCAGTGCGTCTATAGACCACGGACTATCACTTGGCGGCATAACGGAAAGTAGGTAATTCTCTGTTTTATTATCTGTGGATTTCAAATCGAAGCAACCTCCATCGACATCAGGTGCCTCCAAATTGAGGTAGGATTTCGAATAATTAAAAGATTGGTTGGTGTATGCTTTGCTGAAAAAAGGGGTTTTTGTCAGATTATTTATATCTGTAACCGAGAAAATTATGGAAACTTTGTCAGGCTCCAGATTGGAATACTGCCAAGATACTTGGAATATGAAAGAATTCCCCTCGCTAGAAAGGTTCATTACGAGCATCCACATTTCACTAAATTCGTCGTGAGCTCCTTCATCTTTCGGGAAAGATATACTGTACGGAGGAAAGAGGCTGCCTCCTCCCTCTCCGCCGCTTGGTTTTGTATTAAAATATGATACATACGCGGCTAAGAGAACGACGATAACCAGGAAGATAGAAACGACGCTTAAGCGGGTGTCTTTATCTTTTTGCATAAAGAGAGAATCATGAGGATGTATTTAAGGATGTCGGATTTATGGGCTCTATGTAGAGTACTGAAATTATTTAGAGCTCGTTCTTCGGTCCGTGTTTATAGTGAGAGACATCATTGGTTTAGAAGCTTATATCGCTGACTATAATAGCAATTGTCCTCCTCACCCTGATAATGACAAAGAAGAGCAAAAATAGGCTCTAACAAGGGTAAACTTAATTCGCCTTTACGGAGCTGTCCCTCGCCATCAGCTCCTTTTCCTTCTCGATGAAGCGGAGTTCCAGAGCGTCCATCTCCTTCTTTCTTTTCAGGGTCTGTTCCTCGAGTATCTTCAGCTGCTCGACCTTTTCCATCATCGACTGCTTCATCTCCTCGACCTTCGCTTTTTCCGCCTTCACCGCAGCCTCTTTCTTGGCTAGTTCCGAATACATTGCGGTAATCTCCGCTTCTTTGTCTGCCACCTGTCTCCGTATTGCCATTATCTCCTCCTCTTTTCTGTCCAGTTCCCCTTTTCTGACATTAATCTTCTCATATTCGGCATTTATCCCTTCCTCCCTCTTCTTCAACTCCTCCTGCTTCGCCTCTATGCCGAGCATCTGATTGCGGAGTTCCTCTTCCACTAGGTCGAGGGAAGCTCTTTCCTGTTTCAGAGCCTCTTCTCTCTCGTCCAGTTCCTCCTTGAGCGCTTCTATCTCCTGCTCCTTCACCCTTATTGCGCTCTCCCTGTTGCTGAGTTCGTTCTCGAGTTTGAGCACCTCATCCTCCTTCTCTTTGAGTTCTCTCTCCTTTTTGTCGAGTACCTCTCTCAAAGGCAGAAGTTCCTCCTCAAGGCTCTCCACCTGCGCTTCCCTCTCTTTTAAGAGTGTCTCTCTGCCTTCAATCTCCTTCTCAAGTTCTTCAATCTTAATCTTTCGGGATTCGAGCTCTTCTTTGAGGGCTTTCAGTTCCTCGCTCCTCTCTGCGAGTATTTTCTCCCTTTCTTCCATCTCTCTGTCTATGCTCTCGACCCTCTCCCTGATTTCCTTTACCTCCGCCTCTCTGACAGAAAGGTCCTCTTCAAGGCCTTTCAGCCTCCTTTCCTTTGCTTCCAACTCTGCATTTCTATCCTCAATCTCCCTTTTTGTCAGTATCATCTCCTCGGCTCTTTTGTTCAGCAAATCCCTTACTTTGCCCGCCTTTTCAATCTCCTTTCTGAGTTTTGCCTCATTGACCGACAGAGCGCTTTCTCTTTCCTCCAGATTCTTCAGTTTTCTTCTATATTCCTTTATAAGTGCCCTGTATTCCCGTGGAATCTCCTTTTTCTCCTTCTCCTTTTCATGGAATATGCCGCCGAACAGACCTTTCCTCTTTTCGGGCACAGCCCTTGGTTCCGCCTTCTTTGCGGCTTTCCTATGATGTTTCTCCTCTTCTTTCGGATGATGTTTTGCGGGCTTCGTCTTTTTATGGGGTCTTTTTTTCTCTCCCTTCAGATGCTCTTTTTTGGGTTTTTCTTTCCCGGAAACCGCCGGCTCTATGAACTCGATGTCCTCTCCCTTTTCCGTCCCCTTCCGAATCCCGCTCTCCGGCCTGCCTCCGAGTTCTTCCCGTGAAACTATCTCCGTCTCGCCGAATTCAACGGCCTCTTTCTCGGGAGATTCTTTGCCGCTTTCTTCGATATCCGGCCTTTCATGGATTTCAAAGCCGCAGATTGGGCATCTATCGGCATCGCTCTCTATCTCGCATCCGCAGTTTGGACAGACGAAAATATTCTCTCCGAGCATCTCTTCTTTTTTATCGTTTTCTTCCTTCTTTTTGTTCTTCTTTTTGTCCATCTGTTCACCGACCGGGATAAAACAGAATGCATGCATATATACTTTGCCCTTATTTCGGCGTTGGGCGTGTTATGCACAGACATATGCCGTCCTGTGCCTGCGAAAATTACTTAAGAGATGCTGGTTATCATACACCGTGTCTTCGGATATGATGGTAACAGGAAAAGAAATCGTTTCGGAACTCGACGAAAGAATATTCGGGAAAAACACGCTAAGCACGAAGCTTTTCAAGTATTTTCTCACAATGGCTCTTCTCATGCTCGCGCTTCCGGTTGTTTTGGATATTATTTTTGAAATACTTGGAATAAAAAAGATATTCTATTACATCTCCCTCCCTTCCTTGGTGCTCATTTTACTGATATTTTTTATGATATATAGTATAAAAGAGCTTCTAAGGCCCATAAATGAGCTTCTTGAACAGGTCAGGAAACTTCAGGAGGGGAAGCTGGATGTAAATCTGGACATCGGAGGCTATGTGGAGATAGATTCCCTTGTGAAATCCGTGAACAGGATGAGAAACAGCCTTTTCATAGCTCGCTCGTTTCTCGGAGAAAGGGACAGTACGAGGGACAGCATATGGAAAAAGGAGATTTCGCACATCGGTATGTACCTGATTTTTCTGACTCCTTTTCTGATATATGGGATTACTCTTACGATTGTCGGTACCGTGCTTTATTCTGGAGCACTCGGAACCGTGGTGCAAGGCATCGTACCTATGTGGGAATTTGTGAGGGCCGTTCTGGTGATTGTATTCGGAGTTGCCATGGCTTTCAGTTTCGGGTACATTCTTTCCAAGGCGATAGGCATGCCCATGAGAAAACTTGCGAAAGCTGCCGAGGAAGCCAGCAGAGGAAATATGGATGCGGACTTCGCCACGAAAGAGAGGCTCGGAGATATCCATGAGCTTTCCGTGAGATTGCACGACCTCAAAGAAGCGATAAGGAGGGCGATGGAAGAGATGGAGGGGTCGCGGTGAACCCTATAGACCTGCTGGAAAAGGAGCTTATCGAGCTTGCAGGCCCTCTTGCGGGTTTTGTAATAAAGAAGCAGATAAAGGACATGGGACTCAGAAGAGAGAATTTTCCCGAAGACAGACTCACGGAGTTGATGGAGCGCTCCGTAAAAAATGCGATATTCGAGCCGTCAAAGCAGAAAGAGGTTATCAGGAAACTGAGAAAGAAACTCGTTTCTCATGCGGACTACCTCTAGTTCACCGGAAACAGAGTGATATTGTCAATCTAACGATGCATCCCCATCATTCATCGGATACTCTGTTTTCATAGTCAGAGACATAAGCTTCTATGGTCGGAGACATAACTTTCTAAACTAATGATGTCTCCGACTATAAGTCGCTGAGTGCATAAAAACCTATTTATACAAATCATAAGTTAACAAAGTTAGGTCGGCGACTATAATCATATTTTCAGAATCGGGAGGGAAAAAATGAAGATGCTCCTCCGGCTTGTTGCGGTTGGGCTCTTCATATCTTTTGATTGTCGTATATCTCTTCGCTCCCGAAATGTAGCAACTTATAAATAGGGTTCGCAAATGGGGAAGGGCTGAGGTGATTCATTGTCAAGAAAACCTGGCAGAATGTACACAAAGATATCCGGACCTGCATATACGAGAAAGGAATACATGGGCGGCATACCCAATTCGAGGATAACGCAGTTCGATCTGGGAAACCTATCCGGAGATTTTCCGGTAGAGATATCTCTCATAGCCGAGGAGGCGTGTCAGGTCAGACACCTTGCGCTGGAAGCGTCGCGTATATCTGCCAACAGATACCTGACCAAGAAGGTCGGTACCGTGAATTACAGGATGAAGATAAGGGTATATCCCCATCAGGTCCTGAGAGAGAACAAACAGGCGACAGGTGCGGGAGCGGACAGGGTTTCACAGGGGATGAGAAGGTCCTTCGGCTCTCTCATAGGTACTGCCGCCAGAGTCAGGCCCGGACAGAAGATGATATCGGTGTTCGTGAACAAGGAAAGCATTGATTCCGCCAAGAAAGCGCTCAAAAAAGCCTCGATGAAGATGCCGACACCATGCAGGATAGTAGTGGAAGAGGCAAAATAACCGAGATTTACGAAAAACTCCTCGCTTTTTTCGGTCCGCAGGGATGGTGGCCGGTTTACTCGGATAACGGACCGAGGTATCATCCGGGTGATTTTTCATACCCTAAAACCGATATTCAGCGGATAGAGATTGCTTTCGGAGCCATACTGACACAGCAGAGTTCATGGAAGAATGCGGAGAAGGCTCTCTTCAACCTCATGGAACACGGATTGCTGGACCTCGAGGGAATTCTGGAAACAGAGGAAGAAATCCTGCGAAACATAATACGCTCCTCGGGTTATTTCAGGCAGAAAGCGGAGAGATTGAAGCTATTTTCCGGCTTTGTTCTGGACAGACACGGAGACATGGAAGATTTGTTCTCCTCGGATACAAAGGAACTGAGAAGAGAACTCCTTTCCGTAAAGGGAATAGGGAATGAGACAGCCGACTCGATAATTCTTTACGCAGCGAAGAAGCCGAAGTTCGTGGTGGATGCATACACATTCAGGCTCATAGAGAGAATGGGAATCGCCGAGGAGAGGGACTACGATTCGGTGCAGAGGCTCTTCGAGGAGGAAATGCCGAAAAATCTGGAGATATACAGCGAATACCACGCACTTCTCGTGGAACTCGGGAAGAATCACTGCCGAAAAAAGCCGAACTGCACGGACTGCCCTCTCAAACAGATTTGTTTATACAATAAAAAGGCTTAAATCCATGAGCCCTATCTCTGCGCGGTGATATCATGGTCATAAAAAAGGATCCTGCAAGACTCAAGAGGCTCAAAGGGAGTGAGAAAGAGGCAGATAGCGGATTTGAGGTCGGGGACGAAGACATATCTTCGATACTTGAAGAGGATGTGGTGCCGGAGAAGAAGGTGGAAAGCAAACAGAGCTACAAAGAAAAAGAGACATTTGAAGAGGCCCATCAGGAGAAATTCGTCATACAGGAGACCAGAGATGTTGCCAAGATGAGAAAACTCGCTGCTGTTGCCACGAAAAAAGCCTCCAAGTACAGGGCAAGGCACAGAAAACTTGAGGCCAAAGCAAAGTCTCTGGTTGCAAAAGCCGTGAAACACGAGGAGAAAGCCAAGAAACTCGAAGCGAAAGCGGAAGAAGCGAAGGAAAAGTCTGAGGATTTTGCCGAAGAGGCAAAGATAGAAGAGGGCTCGAAGTCCAACAAGCTGGACGCAAAATCCGCGAACTATGAGGCGAAAAGGACAAAATTCCTTCAGAAAGCCGATGCGCACAAGGCAAAGGCTGCGGATTTAAGGGAAAAAGCTCTCGGCTACAGGGAAAAGGGCGCTGAATTCATGGAGAAGGTAAAATATCACGAAAGAGAGGCCAGAGAATATACGATGAGAGCGGACAGAATGGAAGGAAAAAGCACGGGAAGCACGAGCACATCGAAAAGGCTCTAAATTTCCAGAGAACTCTCGGCCGCCTTCACGCATGCCAGCAGGTCATTTATTGTGTGAGAAAGGGACATTGCTTTATCGGCGGATATCTCGAATACCAGATTTTTCCCCTCGATTTTTCCTTCCACATAGCCGGAATTTTCACTCTCCACAGACCTGAATATCGCTTCCGCCATTCTCTCGCTGCGGTATTCGAGAACAATTCGGCAGCTTATCATCTCAATCCCAGTTCGTAAGCTTTAAGCAGGTTTTCAAGAAGCGTGTATCTGGTTACCGGGCCGACACCTCCGGGAACGGGAGTTATGAAAGAGGCTTTTTTCGAGACCCCTTCAAAATCAACATCACCTGCAATCTTTCCTTTCACCCTGTTCATTCCGACATCGATTATAACCGCTCCTTCTTTAATCATATCCGCCCTTATCAGAGACGGCACTCCGGCTGCAACCACGACGATATCCGCATTTTTCGTGCGCTCTTTAAGATTTCTTGTGAAAACATGACATATGTGCACCGTCGCGTTCTCGTTCAGCAGGAGCATCGACAAGGGTCTTCCGACGGAGGGGCTGTGATTTATCACGCAGACCTCCGCTCCTTTCAGCCCAGCTCCCGATTCTTTGATTATTCTCATCACTGCTGAAGGTGTAGGGGGTGAGAAACGCGGATTTCCCTGCAGAAGCAGCCCTATGTTCTCCGGATTCAGGCAGTCAACATCTTTTAAAGGGTCGATGAGAGAAGAGAATTCGCGGATATTGAAGCCTGAATGCAGGGGAAGTTCTATCATTATCCCGTGGACCGAGGGGTCGGAATTCAACTCTTTTATGAGCGCAGTGACATCCTCTGGTTTTACGGATGAAGAAAATCGGTGTACGAAGAGAGAGCCCCCTATTCTTGCGAGGCTCTTCTCTTTCATCTTTATGTATATCTCGGAACCCTCGTTTTCCCCTATCAGTATAGTGTGAAGCCTCAACTCCGGATTACCAAGGCTGTCCAGTTCTGAGATTATCTCCCGTTCCATGCGCTCCGAGAGCTTTCTTCCGTCGAATATCTCGGCCATATTACGCAACTACGTCAATGCCCTCTCGGCTCACCGGTATCTCGCCTTTTCCGACAATCTGCCCCGACTTTACGCCGGTTATAACCACCATAACCTTCAGCTTGTGCTCCATGCTCGGGTCTATGGATGCACCCCAGATTATTCTGGCATCCTTTCTGACGCGCTTCTGTATCTCTTCGGCAACCTTCTGAGCCTCTGTTACTGTCATGTCCATGCTGCCCGTTACATTGACGAGAACTCCGGTGGCATCGCTTATGTCGGCTTCAATGAGGGGTGAGTTTATGGCCTCTTCAAGCGCTTCGAGGGCTCTGTTATCTCCCATGGCCTCGGATTCGCCTATGCCTATCATGGCTACTCCGCTGCCTTTCATTATGGTCTTCAGGTCATTGAAATCCAGATTTACAAGTCCGGGTTTCGTTATTATCTCGGTTATTCCGGCTATGGAGCGCATCAACACCTCGTCGGCAACCTTGAAAGCCGCGTTCAGCGGAAGTCTCGGCACGAGTTCTATGAGCTTGTCATTGGGTATCACTATTGCGGTATCCGCAACCCTTCTGAGCCTTTCCAGACCCCAGTGTGCGTTCTTCATCCTTGCAACACCTTCCGCTTTGAAAGGTGTGGTGACAACGGCTATTGTGAGGGCTCCTTCTTCCTTTGCCATCTGAGCGACGAATCCAGCGGAACCCGTTCCGCTTCCACCGCCGAGCCCGCATGTGACGAATACCATGTCCGCCCCTTTTATGACGGCTCTGAGCTCTTCTTCCGCTTCTTTGGCCGCTTTTTCACCAAGCGCAGGCACGGCTCCGGCTCCGAGACCTCTCGTGCTCTTCCTTCCGAGAAGTATCTTCTTCTGGGCTCTTATGGTCAGCAGATGCTGGGCATCCGTATTTGCAGCTACAAGGTCCGCTCCGGCAATCCCTTCCTGCATCATTCTGTTCACGGTGTTCGAACCCGCTCCGCCGAGTCCGATTATAACGATCTTGGTCCTCAGGCCTCTGAGGATTTCCTCGAGTTCTCTGTCCTCGTTCGAGATCATGTCCATGTTTTCAAAGGTTGAGGGGGCTTTTTCCTTTTTTGAGAGAGCTTCTTCGATTATCGATTTCATCTATTCACCTCGTGATTGGTTGAATATTATATTGGGGTATTAGGGTCTCGGTATATAAGAATTGCCCATGATTGTAAAGTAAGAGGGTACAGTTAAATAGAGGAGAGTGTCAATCTTATCCGAAGTGATTTCGGGAGCGTAAAAAATGAGAAGAACGATATGGGTGGGGTTGGTATGTTGCCTTGCATTCTTTCTGCTTTTTACTGCGGAGAGTGGCACGGCAAAGGACATAACCAGCGATGTGGATATGAGCACGAAGATAGGATGCGGCGTCACAGAACCGCATGATTCTTCTCCGGAACATGCAAATAGCAGCGGAGATGTAGGGAGCGCTGAAAAGGAAAGAGATGAGGGAGAAGGAGGTCCCGACCTCGGCCTCTTTACAGAGTGCTGGGCAGTCCTACGGATCTGGATTTGCAGTATAACCCATTTCGGCGGCGTTATTCGATTAGCAGTGATTTGAAAATTGTAGTCGGAGATAGCACATGTTTAGAAAGGTATGTCTCTCACCATATATTTTATTTTCAGGGCCTCGCGCGCGACAATCGTACAGGATTGTAAAGTAATGGGATAGGATTAAATAGCGGAGGTAAGTGTTTTTATGTCTTCGGACAACAGGGAGGCATAAAAATGCAAAAAAGAAGAAAATTGGGAGCGTATGCAGTGATTGCACTGGGGCTCATCCTGGCAACGGGATTTGTTCCGATGGAAAGGGGAATGGCCGAAGAAACTTCGGCACCGACAACGGATGTGATGCGAGAGATATCCGTCGAAAATACGGACGGAGTCACAGCTCTGGTGATGCGAGAGATAAGCGTGGAGGACATAGTTCAGATATTGACCGAAATGAATCTTCAGAATGACATACCACAGGTTATGCAGGGGATATGTGCGAATTCTCAGGCCGATAACTCATCACCTCTGGTAATGCGTGAAATATCGGTAGAATCGGTAAACGGAACAACAGTTCTGGTAATGCGGGAGATAAGCGTGGAAGACATAATACTGATACTGCAGGTTCTTGGTCTCGAGGACCAGATACCTCTGGTAATGCGTGAAATATCGGTAGAATCGGTTGGCGAAATCGTCGGTGTTCTTGTAATGCAGGATACGCCCATGGAAGATATCAGCGATACCGTAATTCCCTTGGTAATGCGCGAGATATCCGTGGAATAAACCTACGGAATCAAAAAACCTATTATCAATTATTTTATTTTCCGAACCTTCTCTTTCTTCTCTGATAGTTTCTAATGGCCCTCAGGAAATCTATCTTTCTGAAACCCGGCCAGTAAACATCTGCAAAGTAGAGTTCCGAGTATGCAAGCTGCCAGAGCAGAAAATTCGATATTCTCTCCTCGCCGGAAGTTCTCAGAACAAGGTCCGGGTCAGGCACATCTCCCGTGTACATGTATTCCGAGACCCTCTTTTCGTCTATCTCCTCTATTTTCAACTTACCTTCTTTCACATCCTCCGCTATTTCCCGTATGGCATCCACAATCTCCTCCCTCCCTCCGTAGGCGACGGCGATGTTGTATATGAAGTTGTCATAGCTTTCGGTCCTCTTTTCGGCGTATTCTATGGCTTCTCTCACGTTCTCCGGCAGAAGCTCTCTCTTTCCGATGGCCTTTATTCTTATCCCGTATTTGTGCACCCTTTCATCGTCCCCTGCCTTCCTGAAGTTCTCCGCAAAAAGCCTCATGAGCTCTTCGACCTCTTCCCTGCTTCTCCTGAAGTTCTCGGTTGAAAACGCATATACCGTGAGAATCCTCACACCGATCTCCCTTCCCCATTCCATTACCTCTTCGAGCTTGCTTTTTCCCTCTTTATGCCCCTCGTTAGGCGGAAGAAAGAGCTCTCTTGCAAACCTCCTGTTGCCGTCCATTATTATGGCGATATGACGAGGTATGGGGCCGGTCTTCACCTCTTTTAGAAGGCTTTTTTCGTATGCATGGTATGCAGTCTTCGCTATGGTCTCCGAGATGTCCACGGAACTCCATCTCTCCTCATCTTATTAGTATTTTGGTTCTTCCAGCATCTCCGAACAAAAAGCTCGAGAGAATCTACTAAGATAATGTCAGCTCTCCATCCTGTTTTTGCATGAGGGAAAGCCTTGAGGAGGGGCTATTGGCCCCGATGCTTCAATAGCCGAAGACACACAGACCCCTGATGTTTATCTGCTTTTCCTCAATTTTTTCCTCTCTGCTTTTACGACCCTTTCATTGCTCATTTCGTACATTTCTATGATAAAGGCTTTGAAGCTCAGCTTATCTTTATATAAAGCTGCCCATAGGAATTGAAGCATTTGCTCATAGATGAAATAGAAGAATCGGATCTTCATATCCTTGCTCTTTGATTTGATCCGTGCCTCGTCCTGAATGCGAAACATTGTTTCTATACGCCATCTTTTCTTATATTCTGCAATGAGATGTTCAAGTTCCACGATCTCCATGTTCGTGGCAAATGTCCAATCATAATTCCTATCCGTTCTTTTGTCATACACTTCCTTCAGAAATGCAAGTGTCGTATTTCCTTTTAAGGTACTTTTCTCTTTATTCACTTCAAACTCATAGTTTATCGTCTTTCTCTCTTTCTTCGCCATATTATCCAGCTCTCTCTTTATCTTCCTGTTCTTCGGAACAAATATCAGATAAGGATAGGCGATATTGCCGAGTGTCAGCATGAGCTCTTTGCTGTAAAAGCCTCTGTCAAACAATATGAGCTTGATTGATTTTACCAGCGGTCGAATAAGCGAAAGGCAGAAACACACTTCTTTTGCCATATTATGTCCTACATAGACAGGTATGGATATCAGGGGGATCTTTACCGGGATATCCGATTCAACCAATGCACAGGTGAGAAAATGGAACTTTCCGGTTATCGCATTCTCTCCCGTCCACTTATAAATCCAGAAGCCCTGCACATCACCGTAGAACTCTTCGCTGGTATAATCGAACGCAAGAATGACCTCCCTTTCTTCGAGTTCGAATCTTTTACCCACGATTCCGATAGTTCTCAGATATTCCCAGTAAAAATTCGATGCGGGAGCGTTCTTTATAGCAAGATGAAGAGAATCGGCCCTTGAACTCACTGTTTCGACATAGGTGTTTGCCATCGCAGCCTTCAGCAAATCCCGGTTGTATTCGAAAGCCGAAAGATTCGGTCCTTTGGGCTCTATAGTCAGAGACATAAGCTTCCAAACTAATGAAGTCTCCGACTGGTAGTCACGAAGGAGAATTATGGAAGAATTCTCCTGACCATTACTCCTTGTCAGGAGTAAAGCTCGAAACTATCGTTTCTTGTAAAGCCCTCCTCACGGAAGGCAAACTCGGAACTGTCGTTCCTCCCACGTCCTTCCACAAGGAAGGTCTGCTCGGAGCTGTCGCTCCTCGTCTAGCCCTCTGAAAGAAGGCGAAGCGACCGGAGGAAAGCTGTCTATCAAAGATATAAGTTAATAAAGTCAGATCGGCGACTATAAATTCAGACAGTGGTTGGCAAATGTGTCAAGGGTGGTTACTGTTCTGAATATTCTGTCTCGGTTCACACTCATACGATCACTAAGTACACCTTTCGCCCGAGATATTCCTTGGGGCAGTCAACTTTCGCACTATTCCCGAATTTTGTCACCTTGCGCTCTATTACCGCATAGATGCCATCAATCTCGAAATGCGTCCGCAGAGATACCGGTACTTTCTTCATGGGATATCTATAGGATATCCATAGTATATAAACCTTTCACTCGCCTCTGTTACTGCCCTAAAAGCCCTTAATTCACCCGAAAATCAGAGATTCGAATCATCGGAATGCCTTTCGGAGATACTGTCTTCTGCTGTTACCTCTGTTACATGAAACAGCTTTTCTTTTAAATAGGGCCCTATAAGACCCATCCATGAGATGGATACTGTCCCTGCTTCTGGCGTCTGCAATAATCCTCCCGTCATTTATGGGGAGTGCAAATGCGGATACGGCGGAATACTCGGTTGAAATAGTGGAAGTGCTCCCGGACCCTGCGGGCTCGGACATCGAGGGCGAGTTCATAGAATTGATAAATATGGGAGACACACCGGCAAATCTTCTCAATTGGTCACTTACAGACCAGGACGGGCCCCCAGACCTCATTTTTCCAGATATTACACTTCAACCCGGAGAGAGGCTCGTCGCTCATGTGGGTGCTGGTGAGAACTTAACCGAGAACGGTACGATTCATCTCTATATGTGGAAAACCAGCTCCATGCTGAACAACGGAGGCGACGATGTTCTGCTGCTGGATGGCAGCGGAAATCCGGTCGATTACATGGCATACGGAAACGGAAGCATGGTCGACCAGCCACCCGAGGGAATCGAATGGGATGAAAGCATGAGTGCAGTCTCCGGGCTGTCCCTTGCCCGCTCCTCTGACACGGGTGCATGGTTCTCCGCAATGCCCACGCCCGGGAAGGAAAATCCCGATGCCGACGCCGGAGAAGGAGCGGTCGTACGCTCTTTCTATCCCTATGCCAGAGCATCCGACGAGTTCGTGGAGATAAGCAATCCCTCGAATTCTTCCATAGACATCTCCGGCTGTTACATAACAGACGGCGAAGGATATGCCTATTTTCCTTCGGAAACCGTCGTCAAAGCGAATTCGAGCATCTATCTGACACAGAACGGAAGCGGATTTTTCGGGGAAATGGGCTTCCCAGCAGATATCAGCTACGACGACTGCTATACCCCGTCCTCATACCCGAGATTTGCCAATTCCGGCGACGAGATCATGATGTGCAAACCCTCGGGTGCTACTCTTTTCTCTGTTTCCTATGGAGACGGAAGCGAACTGCAGGCGCCGAAAAAGGGTGAAATCTATCGCTACGAAGACGGATGGAAGGCACAGAAGATAGGGCGCTCCTCTTTTTCGCCTCTGACTCTTTCCTTCAACGGCTCCGTGTCCGTGTTCACAGCCCCGGAATCGTCTCTTAAAGCCGTCAAAAACGAGATCGAAAGGGCTGAAAAGGAGATAATCATAAATGTCTATGAGTTCAGAAGTCAGGAGATAGCACAGGAACTCCTCGGAGCGATTGCCCGGGGTGTCAGGGTAAGAATTCTTGTGGAAGGAAATCCTGTCGGAGGGATTTCCGACGCCGAGACCAAGGTCCTGCGGACGCTCTGGAGCGCTGGTGCGGACATAAGGCTGGAGGTGAGCAATGCGAGTGCGGGGCGATTCCAGAGATACAATTACGACCATGCGAAGTACATGATTGTCGATTCCAGAACCCTTTTCATAGATTCGGAGAACTTTAACGGTGAAGCCATGAAAACGGACGGAAAGAGCGGAAACAGAGGATGGGGCATTGTCATCAGGAATGAGAGCGCTGCTCGCTATATGAGGAGGATATTTTTCGAGGATTCTAATCTGAATTTCTCGGATATCGTTAAGTTCGATGCCCTGAACCTGAAAGATCCGAATATCCAGTGGAAACCTTTTCCCGATACATCTTTCGAACCCGTAAATCTCAACGGAACTTTCAACATAACTCTGCTTCCCGGGCCGGAAAGCGGACTGGACGAGATAATAGGTGCCATAAATTCCGCAGATAGCTCTGTTTATGTGGAGCAGTTCTACATCACACCCCGGTGGAGATACGGTGATGAGTCGGTCCAGAGTCCGCTGATATCCGCTCTTTTCAATGCCTCTCTGAGGGGGTGTGAAGTGAAGGTCCTCTTGGACTCTTTTTACTACAACACGGATGGAAACGATGATAACGACGAGCTTGCGGAATATCTGAATTCCTTCGGAGCCGAGAACTCCGTGAACATTCAGGCAAGGCTCATAGATTTGAGCGCTCACGACCTTGTTAAAGTCCACAACAAGGGGATGATAATCGACGGCAGAACAACACTCATATCGAGCTTTAACTGGGGTCAGAACTCATTCACAAACAACAGGGAGATGGCGGTAATGGTGGAAAACAAGCAGGTTGGAGAATATTTCAACTCTCTCTTCCTTGAGGACTGGAGATCCGATTTCAACCCGCCTGTTGCCGTTATAGAGGGAGAGAGGGATATTCAGGTCAATGTCTCTTCCGTTTTCAGCGCATCATCTTCATACGATGACAGCGGAATATCGGCCTATCAATGGTTTCTCGATGATTCGAACATATCCGTCAATTCCTCCATAAGACTGAATTTCACGGCTCCCGGGGAACATATGCTGACCCTCGCGGTCTACGATAAGGAAGGGAACTCAAACGAGACATCAATAAAGCTCGCGGTCCTTCCAGAAGATGTGAAAGAGAATGCTACGGAGCAAAAAGTTTGGAACGAAATCTCTGAAGTACTACCTTCCGTGGATGATAGTGCCGAGGACTCAACAAGAGACACCATACCACCTAAGAATGAGCCGCAAGCACCTGCAAAGAGCGCTGGCAGTATCGCACTGTGGGAGTATCTTCTCCTCCTTCCGGCGGTTGCGGTGCTCGTTTCTGCCATAAGGATATCCGGAAGAAAGGAAAAAGGAAAAAATCACGGTTCGTGAGCGCCTTTGAGTGCATTCTCGTAGCGCTCGTTGAACTCCTTTTCAATGGTTATCTCCGCTTCCCACTGGTCGAGGCCGTCTATTATCTCTTTCAGGGAGCGCAGACAGTCTATGCATATCCATTTGTTCCCAATCTCTTTACCGGGTTTTTTGTAGAATATGCCGCCGCACATGAAGCATACATGCATCTCTTTCGTTTTGTGCTCCACATACGCTTCCATCTTCCTGCTCTCTATTATGCTCTCGAGGAGCGCTCTTCTTTGTCCTTCTCTGTCCTCTTTCACAGTTTCTTCTTCCAGTTCACCACCCCAGCCTCTCTAATTCCCTGTCTTTTTTAGTGGCCTTTTTGTACTCTTTATAGTGTTTTTTGCAGAGATGAACCTTTCTCAGATTCTTGGAGACGCTCAGCCCGGCACCTCTTGCCTTCTCTCCGGAAACCGTTCTCACGGAGGGTTCCGAACAGCCGCTCACATCGCACGTCTTCACCTTTTCCTTTTTGAGAGCGGCGGGTTCTGGCTCTTCTTCTGGCTCCGGCTCATCCTTTTTCTTCTTGAATATCATGAATATCGCATTCCCTTATCACATATGGGTATTAATAGGTAGCGATTATAGTTAGGGATAAGTTTCAGACCGCACGATGTGGCGGCTCACAGGATTTTCCCCGACAAATCATGCAGAGGCAGTCTCCTCCGAAAGCTCTTTTTGCATTATAGCCTTAATGCGCTTTCGTCGGAAAAAATCCTCTCTTTCGTGTTCGTCGAGCTGCATGCCGATGTATTTTTCGGTGGCCTCAAGTCTGGGTATGAATATGTACTCGAGTGCATTCACCCTGCGCTTCGTCCCTTCTATCTCCTTTGCCATCCTTTCTATGGAACTCTCTATCTCTGCGAGTTTCACCATCTTTTTAAGGGCCTCGGAAGCGTCCTTTCTCGCTTCATCCAGAAAAGCGCTTGTCCGAGCCAGACCGTAGTGCGGCTCTTTTTCCACATCTTTAACCGAGAATCTCGGGATGAGGACACCCATTATGTTCTCCTTCCGCACATCTATCTCCGTTATCTCCGGCGAACCCTCGGCAACGGAATCCACAGCATCCGTGCCCATGACCATCTCGGCTTTTAATAGGGATTTTCTCGCTTTTTCAAGCGCTTCGAAGGCCTCTTTCCTGGCCGTGGAGCGCTCTTTGATTATCTCAAAGAAATCCGAAACAAGGGCATCCCTTTTCTTTGTCAGAATCTCGTCGCCTTTTTCGGCCAGCATCTTCTTTTTCTTTATGGAAAGAAGTTCCATCCGGGTCGGTTTCGCTCCTTCTATGCGCTCTGCCATCGTCCCGTGATTTCAGGCTGTGTAATAAAGTTTTCCTGTTTTCAGAACTCCATTTCAAATCCCGCTCCGCCCCTGACCGCATGTTTCCCGCAAAGTTCCAGTATCTCATCCCTTTTCCGGGTGCAGTGCGTCGGAATGACAAGCTCGAACTGTTTGAGGTATTCCAGCCTGTCAAATCCGTGGAAACCCCCGATGACTCCGTAGATGTCGCCGAAACTTCTCAAGGATTCCACAAGGTTATCGACACCCGGATGGGAGCAGCCCACCACAGCCAGAATTCCTTTTTGAGTGCTTATTCCCAGAGCCTGCTCTCTCAGTCCGATGTCAGAGAGGAGCGCTCCGCTGGTATACACTCCGTCCGCTATCTTCAGCCCGTCTTTTACGAAATCAACCTTCCTTCCTCCGAGCGCTCCTTCCCAGCTCGGTGCATCGAAGACCTCGGAGCCTCCGAATCCTGCGGGCAGATAGACTCTGGCCTCGGAGTTTTCCCTCATAAATCCCTCCAGTCCGCCGTTGTGGTCCCAGTGGTCATGGGACAGTACCGCAACATCGACATCTCCGGGATTTATTCCCCCAAGCTTCATGTTGTGCCGCAGGGCATCCCATTTTTCACCGAAGTCAAACAAAATCTTTTTACCGCCGTGTTCTATATATGCGGAGAAGCCCCAGCCGAATTTGTATCCCTTGGCAAATCCGTAATTGTCGTAGAGTATTCTTATCGAGGTCATGGTCGATGATTGTTCCCGGAGTATTTGAAGATAACTGTGAAAAGAGCCAAATCATTTGTAAAAGCGCCGAATCCCATATAAAAAATGAAAAGGGTTTTCAGAATATAGGTGTCTCTTCCTCTGTTGCGTTTTCCTGCGGATAAGTCGCTGTCTGTTCCGGTGGGAATGCTTCCGTCCGCGGCGGCCTTTTCCTCTTTCTGAGTACAATGAGGGATATTACAACCGCAGCTGCAATGGCCGTACCTATGAGTATTAAGAAAAGAGGACTGCCAAAGAAATCCTGCGGTGCGCTGCCTTTCATCTCCTGCTCGGTGGCACTTATTTTGTTGCTTGCTTCGTTGTAGTCCATATAACTCAGCGTGCTGTCCTTCTTCAGATTGCTCATCGAGGAGGCAATGGCACCGAAACTCGCATACATACCGGAGTCCTGCATTCCCGGAGCCGCAGGCATCATACCGTTTTCGGAGGCTTCCGCATATATTCCGGCTATGAATCCTTTGTCGGGCGAATACAGGAGATAAATCTGCGGAGGAGTGCAGAAATCGCAATCCGGAACCTGCTGAATCTTGTAAACCGTTATCGGGTTCCCGTTCTCGTCGTTTATCTGCATGGTCCCATTGCATCTCAGCCCCATATTCGTCTCTTCGTTCGAGTTTATCTCTCCGTTATTGAAATACGGGCTGTAGGTGTTTATCTTCTCTATCTTAATCGGGAAGCTCTGTCCTGTTCCGAGGGTCATCATGCTCTCCACCATCGGAGGAAGACCGCTCACATCTATGGTCCCGGAATATGTGCCGGTAACGCTCACATTACTGCTCACATTCCACTCGCTCCCGTCGCTTAGAGGGAAGTCTATGAACACCGCCGGAGGGCTGTAATCGATACTGAGGTCGAGATTAAGCGTCTGAGTCGCTGTTATTTCCGTATCTTCATATGTCAATGTATGTGAGACTGTCGGCTGGTAAATCGGAGGAGCGCTCCCATTCATTTCATAATCATATGAGTAGTCTGGCGTCTCCATCCCAAGCAT
>WALJ01000007.1 GCA_015522885.1 Thermoplasmata archaeon | reverse complement strand
GGAATAGGGAATGTGCTGGTCGGTGAGGTCATCTCAGGAGCGCTTTATCCCAACATGTCCGCAAATGTGGATGATTTAACGCTGGAGATAGAGGCCATAACCATATCAAGGAAGGGGGTGAAATACGCTCCACCGGGAAGCAAGGCAGGGATAAATGTAAAAGTAAATGAGGATAATGACCTGACAACAAAGATAATGGGCTCGAAGTATCACGACAAACTGAAAACATTGAAAGGCAGGACAATAGTTTTCGAAGGGGACGGCGCTCCACCACCGACACAGCCGGAAACGAGGAAGAAAAAGAGAAGGTCATTGTTCGGGGTGAAGAGGATCTAAGACAATTCCAGAACAGCAAAAAGATTGAAATATCGAGGAGAATACCTATTCATGCTTACCAGATTCGAGGTCATAGAGATAGATGATATACCCGGTTTTGATGTCACAATTAGGGGTAGAATCCTATCTGGTGAATTGTGCTTGGGGATGAGCGCAACATTTGGGGGAAAGAAGTTTTCAATATGGGATGTGAGCGTTGATGGGAAGAAAGTCGATATCGCAGGCTCGGGAGAGGTTGAGATACAGATAGAAGGTGCTGATTATCTGGATGTCAGGGGAATGGAAGGGAAAATCATAGAGTTTGAAGGAGACTGTTCTAAATACGAGAAACATAAGGGGAAGAAGAAAAGGAAGTGGTCATTGTTCGGAGTTAAGAGGGTTTAAATCGCCTTCTCTCCGTTGTTTTCCTCTCCATAATCAAGGATGCTGGGAGAACGCAGGTCCACAAGAACCTCTTTTATCCGCCTGCGAGCGCTCTCCGCATATTCCTTGTTTATTTCATAACCCACATAGTGCCTGCCTGCCTTTATTGTGGCTATCGCAGTCTGACCGCTGCCCATGAAGGGGTCGAGAACGACATCTTCTTTGAAGGTGTAGAGCTGGATGCATCGGTACGGAAGTTCTATCGGGAATGGAGCGGGATGCCCTATCTTTCTGGCGGAAACCGCAGGGAAAGACCATACGCTCTTCGTGAACTCCAGAAATTCATCCTTGGAAATCGTGCTCTTCGATGATTTCAGGCTCCCTCTGCTGAACGTGTCCTTTGAAAAGACCATGATATATTCATGCACATCCCTCAAAACCGGGTTTTTTGCGGACTGCCAGCTTCCCCACGCTGTAGAAGGGCTTGCGCTCGACCCTTTGTCCCAGATTATCTCACCCCTCATCAAAAAGCCGAGTTCCAGCATGTTGCGGGTTATGAAGGAATTTAACGGGATATACGGCTTTCTTCCGAGGTTCGCCACATTTATGCATGCCCTGCCGCCGGGCACGAGAACCCTGTATGTTTCCGCCCACACCCTTTTCAGGAAATCGAGGTACTCTTTGAGAGTCAGGTCCTCGTCATACTCCTTTCCGACATTGTACGGAGGAGATGTTACCATCAGGTGTACGCTCTCGTCCGGCAGTTCTTCCATCTTCTCGCTGGATTTGCAGAATATCTTATCCAGATTCTCCTCCGAAATCTCATTTTCATGATATTTTACCTTTCGTTCCTGAGGCATTTCTTCGTAGAGCCTTCCGGAGTAGAATTTGCTGGAATCATGGTTTATCCTGCCCGGAGTTCCGAATTCGCTTGTCTCTGTCCCTTTTTTCTTTTCTTTCCTTTTCATTCAATCCTCCCTCCAGTATTCCACCCATCGCTTATAGGCATCGTACTCAATCCCGACCTTCTCCCACTCAATCTGTATTTTTCTGGTCATCTCATGTTCTGACACAGCACTAAGTGCCTCTTTGCTCATCTCGACACCTCTGGGATTCGTTCCGGCCTTTGGCAGTTTTATGTATCTTTCCCGCCCCACAGCTTTAAGAACCATTTTCTGCGCTTCAACAGGTATGTAGTAGAGCGCTCCGATTCCGCCCCAGTTTATCTGGACGAGCAGCATGTCGCACGAAGGGACATAATTCTCCCGAAATTCAGAGGCTTTCTGAGCATCCACCGTCCATATCAGTTTCACGCCACCGAGCTTTTTTGCCGTTATCGTCTTTATGGAAACAGGTTTCCCGAACACTTTCACGTCCATTTCCGCCTCGGTTATCGGTATTTCGGTCTCGACATTGGCCTCTCCGAACTTGTAGATGAGCAGAGCTATGAGTATCCTCTCTCTCAGCGAGCCGACCTCCATTCCTATCTTCCCGGCTCTGGAACTCTCCAGTTCGGCCAGCTGGAACAGGTACGGGAGTTTTGTCCTTATGCGCTTGACGAGCTTTTCGTCCTCGAACATCTCTGTTAGCCTATCGGGCAATTTCTGCCTCCGATTCTCCTTATAGAAGGAGCGCTTTTAATCTTATCTCTCTCCTCCTGTTTCCCATATCACAAGTCTGCTCCTTCCTTTAAGATAGATATAATCCATCCCTCTCTCTCTCAGCTTCTTCTGGAGCCCTTCATCGTTGGTCACCACAATCCCGTTCAATTTCTCAGCAAGCTCCGTGACCGCCCTGTCCCCCGTGTTCTCCGTCCTCGTTATCTCGTATTTTCTGGCAAGGGAGAGAGCGGCATTCGCCCATTTTCCGCCGTTCTTCCTCACCTCGCCCAGTATGGGGCTGGGGACAACTCCGTGGAACTCCCCTATGAGGGACTCTATTTCCATGTCGAGGTTTATCCCGAACTGGAATGGCATGAGAAGGGCATTGGCATCCATTATCACGTTTCGCATTAAAAAGGGAAAAGTGCCGGTGTTTAAAGGTTTTTGTGCTCTCTCGGGTATGACGTGGAGGTGGCGCTTGCATAGAAGAGGTCACACGGATACCTGTTTTCCGGGAATTTCAATCATAATATCTGCAATGCCGAAGTGCGGCTGCCGGGATTTGAACCCGGGCAAGAGGCTTGGGAAGCCCCTATCCTAACCAGCTAGATCACAGCCGCTCACCCGTGTAATAGGATGTTGGATATAAACATTTCAGAGGGATGAAGGTTCATGCGGTTCATCGTGTCTGGCCCTCTCATCGGAAGGAACAGTGAAGTTCGTTACTTCAGAATGCGATTTTAGAAGTTATACTTTTTAATACAAACTTATAAAAATAAATATGTTTTATGAGCTATTTTTGAGATTTAGCCGCATATATGGAGAAATAAAAAGATATTGAGAGCATAGAGCATCCGGGTAATGCGGTTCTGTCGGTCTTAAAAATAGGCTGTAACATTGCATGCCGTATAGGGGATGCGCAAGTTATATATAGTGGGACGTGCATTCACTTCCACACGCTTAATTTAAGGAGGAAGCCAAATGAATCGAAAGAAGAATGAAAAGCTCATAAGCACGCTGATAATCGCTCTGATGCTGTTCTCGAGCTTTAGTGTTCTTGCGAGCGCAAGCGGGGCACCGTCCATATCACCGGTTGCCCAGGGAACAAGCACAGCAGCGGTCTCAAGCTCTGGAGTGGTGCACCATGCACCAAGCTGGTTGGAAAAGATTGATCCCTCACTGAGGGAACCTGTTCTGAAGCAATCCAAGGGTACTGCGGACATAACAGTTCTGACCACGGATGCCGGGTTACTCAACAAATATATGTCATATAATCTGGGTAGCGAGGTATTCGGGCATTCTCTCAAACGAGAAATCCCTGTAAGAAGCAGTCATTCAAGCGTTCCGGTCACAAAATCGCTGACAGTTCCATATTCCGAGATAAAGGACATAGCGAGCCTTCCGGGAGTTGTC
>WALJ01000006.1 GCA_015522885.1 Thermoplasmata archaeon | reverse complement strand
TCCGCTGTTCACATCCTTTATCTGGAAATCAGGGGCCTTATCAAGGGCCCGAACGCTCCCCGACAGCAAGATTACGATAAATAATACGGGTATGAGCTTTCTAATCACGCCTGACCTTCCTCCACACCAATGCCGAAATCACGATAGCCGCAAGCATCGCGGAAAGTCCGGGGAACGGTGTGCCGTTATCCGCAGGCGGTGTCAGAGACCCTGCGACCTCAAAGTGCACCGGTTCGAGTTTAACGGTGCTCTCGTTTCCGGTCGTCTCGTTCTGATATGTTATGGTAACCTCGTAATGTGCCCTTGTGCCGGCTTTTAGAGGCCCGACCTCGACCCACCATGTATCGCTGTCCGTCTTCCCATGATTCAGCCGGGGATAACACACGGTGCCGTTATCTGCGCATATGTTGAAAGAAACATCATAGGCCCCGGGTGCTCTGCAGTAGAATCTTATCACATCTTTATCGCTCGGCTTTTCGGGATCCATCCAGGTCTGCGGGTTTTCTGCAAGGACCTGTGCGGTCTGTGAAAGCATTATGGCGCTTAGAATCAGGGTCAGAAGTACGGCCCTTCCGAAGCTTCCTTTCATATCAGGGCATTTCCCACATTTATTAAGGATTTTCGGAGCCTCATCTTCCTTTCTTTCCGGGAGTATATGTGAGGGGGACATCCTCTCCTCTGAGGTGCTTTGCAAGTTCGGCTTTCAGATAGAGAAAGACGATTTCCTTTGCGCTCCTCTCCTGTAACCGTCTGGTGGATACGAGGATATGGGGGTCCTTTATTACCCTGAACTCGGAGCCGTTCTCCCAGAGTCTTCTTGCAAGGTCATGGTCCTCCCCGTTTCTTAGTCCCTCATTGAAGCCATTGACACCTTTAAATGCATTCTTGGTGCAAAATATGGCATAACCCGGTGCGTGGGGGTCTTTTGTCCATTCCGCTATTCTGAGGGCGATATTGACTATGGAATACAGAAGGCGATATGCGGGAATGCCGTCATATGGGAAGGAATACAAGGCAAACAGCGGAGCCCTCATACTCTCTGCCTTTTCCATTATCTTGGAGAGAAAATCGGAGGACGGAAGCTCGACATCCGCATCCATAAAGAAAAGATAGTCTCCTTTTGCGTATGAGGCCGCAAGGTTTCTGGCGTATCCCGGACCCTTCCTCTCTCCGTCAATAACGATGCATCCGTATTCTCTTGCTATCTCGCGGGTTCCGTCCGTGGACTGGGAATCACTTATTATCACTTCGTAATCCCTGAAATCCTGCCTCTTTATGCTCTTCAGAAGTCTCCTGATATAGGGTGCTTCGTCCGTGGTCGGAATTATTATGGAGAGTGCAGGAGCGCTGCCGGATTTCACGGGCCGTAATAGCCTTCCCTCTATTAAGATAACGGAAGGAATGCAGGAGAAGTTTATACGAAAAAAGGCTCATGCCGCCCGTTGGTGATTATGGCCGGCACCGGCTACGGGACACAAATTCCTTTGCCTCCTTCGGTGTGAGATATGTCGGATAGTTTTGTCTCAACGCTCCTTCACCCACAAGTTATTTAAACACCCTCAATATAGATTGCCGGATGCACTCGGAAAGCATTTCGGAATTCGAATCGGAAAGCTCCGTCCCTAGCGGTCTCGTATCAGTAGGCATCATCTACGGAGATGTCGGGACAACACAGTTCAAATGCAATATCACCGGCCATATAGAGCAGACAGACTATGTCCAGATGAGGCACGAGAATGTCGGCTGGGTTCTCGGTCAGGTTGATACCATAAACAGAAAGACGGATTTGTCCCTGGAAAAGGCTCAGGAGATGGCCGAAGGAAGGGAGATGGACATAAAGGAGCTTGTTTTTGCGGCGATAAATGTTATAGGCTATAGGGATGAGCGAGGGTTGCTGCAGGTTCCGAGGACTCCTTTCAAGGCCGGAGAGATTGTCTACAGGGCAAGTGAAGAGCTTATAAGGGATGTTGTCGGACTGAAAGATGACCCGGAGAAAGGGGCGTACATAGGGCTTTTGAACGGACACAATATAAAGATATACCTTGATATAAATAATATAGTGCAGAAGCACATGAGCGTTCTTGCAAAGACAGGGGCGGGTAAATCATACATCACAGGCGTTATAATCGAGGAGATGATGAAGCACGGCGTCACCCTCCTTATAATAGACCCGCACGGGGAATATTCTTCCATGAAAAAGGAAGGGGATGCCAGTGATTCGAGGTTCGGCGTCACCCCCAGAAGCTATGCCGACAGAATGATTGTATTCTCACCGGACACAAACATAAATCCCGATGCGCTCCCCCTCAGATTTACCCTCGGCAACATGGAAGCCAGAGATATTCTGGCGCTCACCAACATAAAGAATGCAAAGTCATACATGGTCGCTCTCCGCAAGGCCCTTGATTATCTCAGGGCAGCGAAGCCTCAATACGGTCTGGGAGATGTCATCGCAGTGCTTGAGGCCGATGAGGAGCACGCCCTGGGCTCTCTGATAAACGAGCTTGAATATCTGAAGGAGATGAATCTCTTCGCTCCTCAGGGAACCAAGATATCCGAGATAGTCCAGCCCGGTAAAACGACGATAATGAACCTCAAAGGCACGCCGCCGGACATACAGCAGCTGATAGTCAACCGCATAGCAACCGCCCTCTTCGAACTCAGAAAGATAGGGAAGATTCCTCCGATGATGATGGTCGTGGAAGAAGCTCACAACTACTGCCCCCAGCAGGGACAGGTGATGTCATCGAAAATCATGAGAACGATAGCATCCGAAGGCAGAAAATTCGGGCTCGGCATGGCAATAATCAGTCAGAGACCCGCAAAGATAGACAAGAATGTTCTCAGTCAGTGCAATACCCAGCTGATTCTCAAAGTCACAAACCCCAATGACATAAAGGCGGTCGTGGCATCCGTCGAAGGTCTGACTTCCGGAATGGCCGATTTGATACAGCACATACCTTTGGGGGTCGCCATAGTCACAGGCGGCGGAATATCCATGCCTCTGTTCGTGGAGGTCAGGCCGAGGGAAACGAAGCACGGCGGAGAGAGCGTCAATGTGATTTGAGCCACTTTGACATCACAAAATCGCCTTGGCAATATGACGATATATAGGGACAGGAGGCACAGGTCCCAGAGTGAGCAGCGCTCTCCGTGATGGGCTCTGTTAGTGTCGGGGGACAAAAATGGTTACCTTAATGATTCTTACTTCCTGTAATTTTCATGCATTCAATCCCGCTAATCCACTTCCACATCGGAATGACCTTTATCTCCTTTCCCCTGTATTTCTCTACTCCTTCCGTGCTCTCGGTTATTATCGTCAGATTATCGCATTTAAGTTCGTTCGAGGCCCGGTAGAGGGCGGAAAACTCTCTCTTCTTCGTATCGTAATCATCCATATCATATGATACCTGAATCAGTTCCTTCACCTCGAAGCCGTCCTTCAGGACGAAATCCACCTCCTTTCCCGTGGAGTCCTTCCAGTAATGTATCTCCTGATCGACCCCTGTGTGTCTTCTCATCAGTTCGACAGCAACCGTGTTCTCGTAGAGCCTGCCCATATTCCTGGAGAACCTCGTGGAAAGGGCACTTATGAAGCCGTTATCTATGAAATATACCTTTCTGGGATATTGCATCTGGTCCTTCACCTTCGGAGAGAATATCGGCACACTCTTTATGAAATACGAGATCTCGATATACCCGAGATAGTTCTGAAGCGTGCTCTTCCCTATCTCATATCCCATGCTCTTTATAGTGTTATAAAGCCTGCTCACCGAATACTGCGTGGAGTTCAGCAGCAGCCTCAAAAGCGCCTTCATGCTCTCCTCGTTCTTTATGCCGTGTCTCTCGATTATGTCTCTCCTGACCACCGTAGCATAGTACTGCTGGACTATGTCGAACCTCACCGGTTCGGGGGCGAGTACGACCTCCGGCATGCTGCCGTAATATATGTATTCCTCCATCAGGCGGTTCAGTTTCGCTCTCTCCTCCTGTGAGTAGTCTACCACCTCGAAATCTATCTCCTCGTTCCTGAAGCGCAGGAATTCCCCGAAAGAAAGCGGGAATATCCTTTTCTCAATGGCTCTGCCCCTCAGTTCGGTTGGAATCTCCTTGCTGGACATCTTGGAACTGGAACCGGTGACAAAAATCTCCACATCTTCAGTATCATAGACCCTTCTAAGCCAGCGCGACCAATCCGGAATCTCCTGTAACTCGTCCAGAAACATGAATTTAAGCTCCGGAAAGAGTTCTTTTACCGCGGGCATCAACTCCGAGAGAAACGCACTCTCCATGGGAATCCTCTCGTCGTCGAAGTTTATGTAAAGCACCTCTTTTCTATCCCTGTCCTTCAGCAGTTCCTTTATCAGCTGAAACAGAAGATATGTCTTGCCAACCCTTCGGAAACCGGTTAATGCAATTATCTTTCCGGGTTTGATACCCATATAATTGGAGATAGCGGTGTCCCTCTCGATTATTTCGGGCAGATTTCTGTCCAACCATGACTGGAGTATTGTTCTTATTGTCCTATCCATAGTACAATTTCATCATATTTTTGTACTACTTAATACTTTCGCAGTACAATCTCACGAACGCTTGCCAAATCTCCCAGCCATCTCTCTCGCCTTTTCTAGAACCTGCTTTTCTCCCTCGATCTCCCTGTTTTTCATGAGTATCTTTCCATCGCATATTACCGTATCAACAGCGCTCCCCGGTGCCGCATAAAATGGTCTTCGATTCCCAGTTATGCATCGGTGTCATCTCCGGCGTCTGTGTGTTCACAAGGATGATGTCCGCAAGGGTAGATGTGTCTCCGAATGCGCTCTTATCCGTTATTCCCGCCGCTATCTTCCCGAGTATCCTGTGCATTATCTTTCCAGACCTTGTCTTTGGCAGTCCCTCTGTGAACTGTATCTTGTCAGGCGTTGCATCTCTGGTTAGCCTCCAGAATGCCCCACATCACTCTTATTTTTCCCCATTGTAGATGTTATAGTCGCCGACCTAACTTTGTTAACTTATATCTTTGACAGATAGCCTTCCTTAGGTCGCTTCGCCTTCCCTTGGAAGGCTAGCTTATGAAATCGAGGATTTCATTCGGGACTACCACTCGGAGACTTCATTAGTTTGGAAGGTTATGTCTCCGACTATAATCTCTTTCCTGTCCAGAAGAGCAGGCTTTATAGGTATGGACATGAAGGTGCATAGGGGGATATTGAACTTATTCCACCCACAGGGACATCACAATCTCGTCCACATATTTTCCGTTCACCTTGAATTGTCCTCTTTTCACGCATTCCGGCTCAAATCCGAGCTTTTTGTAGAGCGCTATCGCTCTTTCGTTGGTGGAAAAAACAGATAGCCAGAGTTTCTCCGCACCCTTATCTTCCGCCCATTTCATAAGTTCCTTCATAAGTATGGTACCTATTCCGAGATTCCGGTATTTTTTGCAGACAGCAACACCGAAAGATGCGGTGTGTCCTGTTTTGTTCAGAGAACCTATTCTGCAGTCAGCGCTCCCCACGATTTTTCCGTGGATAAGTGCGACTATGATCCTTCTGTTGGGCCTGTCGTACGAGAGGATAGGAAGCGCTCTTCCTCCTTTACCGTGCTCGGCACCTCATCCGGTTCCATCAGAAGGTATATCCTCTCCTTCGAAAGCTCTCTGATGTATCTCAAAAGCTCTCTTGCATCGGATTTTTTCGCATCCCTTATTATCAACTCTTTTCCGTCTTTTGTTC
>WALJ01000005.1 GCA_015522885.1 Thermoplasmata archaeon | reverse complement strand
GAATAAACCGTGCATGGCCCGACTTTGTGAAGAACATATGTAAGCGTGCAGAGCGGACAGGACTCCTCCGGTGGGTGGTCACACTCGCTCCTGAACTTGAAAATCTTCAAATCAGTGGGTATCGGAATCAACCCGAGCCTGTGTGCTATGATTTCATCGAAAAGAGGCGATGAGCCATCCGCAACCCTTCCGTCATCCGAGGTTCCTATAGGCCCGAGATGAAAATCCACTTCCTCTATGGCCATTTTCGGTATGTCGGATATCAGGGTTCTTCTGAGAGTGTTTACAAGAAACGGGTCAGCGTCATATATGAGCAGTTTTGCCTTGGTTTCTTCCATTTCAAGAACATCTATCTGCATTTACACCCTTCTTCCTCTTCTTCCGCCCCTCTTCTTCGTACCATCGTGCGGTACGGGGGTAACATCTTCTATCCTTCCTATCCTCAATCCAGACCTCGAGAGTGCTCTTATGGCAGCCTGCGCCCCAGGTCCCGGAGAGTAAGACCTGTTGCCCCCTGGAGCTCTGACTTTGACATATATCTGATTGATTCCCTTTTCTCTCGCCGCCTCCGCAATCTTTTCAGCGGCCCTCATTGCGGCATACGGTGAACCTTCGTCCTTTGCGGCTTTGACCACCATGCCTCCGCTGCACTTGGCAAGCGTTTCGGCACCGGTTATGTCGGTAAGGGTGATTATTATGTTGTTGTGCGAAGCATATATGTGAGCGACGCCCCATTTAACCATTGACATTCACCTCCGGTTTTTCAGTTCTGCTCTCTATTTTCTGCTGTTTCTTGGTCCTTTCCGGATGGAGCTCGTCATTCAGAGGGGAATTGTAATGATATGCTATCAAGCCTTCATCGGATTTTTTCACGAGATACGCTGGGACGGTCGTTTTCCTTCCGTTCACAGCTATGTGACCGTGCACTATAAACTGCCTTGCCTGATCAGGGGTGTTCGCCATCCCCCTTAGATAGACAATAGTCTGCAGCCGCCTCATGAGGACTGCCTCCACATCAAGACCCAGAATATCATTGAGACTGAGATTTTCACCCTGAAGTATGCCCAGAGCCGTGAGCTTGGCCATGAGTTCCTGAGACTCTTTTACCGCCTGCGGGTCCCCGTATCTCAGTTTTGCCTGAAGCTTCCTCGCATGCCTTCTGTATCTTCTGAGTTCTGCCTGAGCCTTCCATATCTCTCTCTTGTTCTTCAGTCCGTATTTCTTCCGCAGCTCTTTCTCGCTCCTTATTCTGTCCGCCTGCCACGGATGAGAGGGTTTGGCATACTTTTTCCTGTTAAATTTAGGATCTCCCAACTGCTCACCTCTTCTTTCTCGATACTCCCAGCGTAAGTCCTCTTCTTCCGTTCGACTTGCCCCTCTGCCCCCTGACCTTGTGTCCTGTCTCGTGCCTTATTCCGCGATATGACCTTATCTTCTTCAACATATCCACATCGTCTTTGACCGTCATTTTCAGTTCGGAACCCACTATGTGCAGGTCTTTTCCCGTCTCGATGTCCTTTCTCCGGTTGACCATCCACGAAGGCAGGCGCTCGTGCAGGTTCCTGAGTATCTCATCCAGACGCTCTATATCGCTGTCAGATAGGTTTCCTATCTTCTCGCCGGGCGAAAAATTCTGGGTGTACGCTATGGATTCTGCGCTCCTCTGCCCTATTCCGGGTATGCTCTGCAGTGCATGGACTATCGTTCTGTTCCCGTCTATGTCGGTGTCCACGATTCGGACCATGTATTTGAAATCAGGATTTTCGGGTTCTTTTGTCTTAGATGCCAAGTTTGGGCCTCCTTGTGGGGTATCACCCTCACAATAGCAGTGGTATATAAAGTTAATCTATAGCCGGTTTTTCGCCAATCGCATGCGCCGCTGCCCGAGAAAAAGCTTTTTAAGCAAAGCAAAATGCGATAGGCATGCAGCGGAATTTAAGGCCCGTAAAGGATATGAATATGAAAGAGGGCATGACGCTCGACGAACTGACAAAGGCTCTCTACGATTCCGGCGGTTTCACGGCCAAGAATGTCGGCATAGGCGTGAATATACTTGAAAAGATGTTCAAAGAGCCGGATATATTCAATTTTCTGTCGTTTCCTGCGTGCATACTGGCTACCGGAACCAGAGGGGTCATACTGGAACTCGTGAAAAGAGGGCTTGTGCACGGGATAATCACCACCTGCGGCGCTCTCGACCACGACCTTGCGCGCTCCTGGGCCGACTATTACCATGGAACCTTCTTCGCAGACGATGCCGAACTCCATCGGGAGGGGATAAATCGCCTCGGCAATGTCTTCGTTCCCAACGAATCATACGGTATTCCTCTTGAGGAGCACATGCAGCCCATACTTCAGGAGATTTACGATTCCGGCATACGGG
>WALJ01000004.1 GCA_015522885.1 Thermoplasmata archaeon | reverse complement strand
TCCGCCGCATCTTCAAGTATCACTTTCTCATCCAGCCTCACAGGCTTTCCCTCCGCCCTTATCTTTTTCACCATATTCTGAACGAACTTCGGAACGGTCTTCCTAGCATCCGGTGGAGCCATCTCTATGACCTGCTTTATGAGAGCCCCTGTGTTCTTCATGTCGGAGTTAGCGATGCTTTCCATGGCTTCGTATTTCCATTCAGGTGAGGTGTAGAGCACCATCTTCTCAGGTTTCTTGCCGACTATCTTAATCACATGCTCTATGTCCTCCATGACGGAACGGAGATAGGACTCGGAGCGCTCCTCTTCTCCGAAAACCATGTCCTCCGAGAACTCGGGAAACTCTGCCTCCGAAACAAATCCGTTATTGCCCATAGAATCCCATATTTCCTCTGCCATGTGCGGTGTGAAAGGTGCTGTCAGTCTTATCCATGTATCCAGAGCGTAGCCTATTGCCTTTGAGGATTTTCCGCCACGCCTGAGATACCACCTTATGTCCCCAGGAATCTCATAATAAATCTCATTGGTCGCATTCCTCAGTTCGAACCTGTCCATTGCCTCCCTTATGCTTCTTATCCTTGAGTTTATGTGGGATATCAGCCAGCGCTCCATATGCCCGTAGCCCGCACCCTTTTCCATCTCCATCAGTTCCCAGAGCATGTTCCATACGCTCTCGACCTTCGAGCGGTATAGCATCACCGTCTCATCCTTCCATTCCACATCCACAAAAGGGCTTCCTATGTGACAGTAATAGAGCCTCAGTCCGTCCACGGAGTACTTTTCAGTCGCATCCGGGATAGGCACCGCCCCGCCTTTGGACTTTGATATCTTGCCTCCGGACATCATGATGTACCAGTTGACGAATATGCCCATGGGCCAGCGCTCTCTGTCCAGAATTGCCACGTGGTTCATCAGGAAGACGGGAAAATGCACCGTCATGTGCTCCTTTCCTCCGAGATTTATGTCCAGAGGATACCAGTACTCGAAATCCGCCCTTATCTCTTTCAGTATTTCCTCGCTTATTCCCGTGCTTTCAACGACATCGGAGACCTCTCCTTTTTCAAGGAAGACATAATCGAAGAACTCGGGCCTCATCTGCTCCGGTTTTATGTGTCCCGCATTAACATGCTTCGATATCACATAATATGCCGGGTAGAGCGTGGAATCCGATATGGCCTCGATTATCCATTTCTTATCCCACGGCAGTCTTGTTCCGAGCCAGTTACCGAGCCTGGTGCATGCCCTGTCCTGATACCAGTCTATGACTCCATGGATGTTGTCATAATAGCTCTTCGGAAGGATGTTCATGCTCTTTGCATGCTCCTTCACCTTCTCCTTCCACTCTTTATCCGAATACCTGATGAACCACTGCCCCTCCACCTTTCCTATCACAACGGGAGCGCCGCACCTACAGACGACCTCTTCGGACAGGTCATACATGATATCCGCCTCTCCCATCTCGATCATCCTTTCCTTTATCCTTTCCTTCGCCTCGTTCACAGGCATTCCCGCATATTCTCCGCAGTTCTCGTTCATCGCCCCTGTGTGAAATCCTGCGCTGTAAATCTCCTTCTTGGCTTCCTCGAGCTTTGGGTCAGTCGAGGATATTATCCCCATGCGCTCGCATATCTCCACTGCCGGAGTCGGGCCGTAGCCCTTCGTTTTGATTATCGGAATGACCTCTATCTTCTTCACGATTTCAGGGTCAAGCCCGTATTCCCTGCACAGCTCGGGGTTGTTCTGCAATTCATAGAGTCCCATCCAGTCATGCGGCGCATCGGAGGGCACGGAGGTAACGAGTCCGGTTCCTATATCTGGGTCGGAGAATTTCGATGGAAGGATTGGTATCGGCCGGTGTATCATGGGCGCTATGGCCATCTTTCCTGTGAGCTCAGAGCCTTTTATCTTTTCAAGAACCTCTACCTTCCTTCCCTGATAACCGAGCTTCATGGCAGCAGGCTCGCTGATTATCCACCTCTCACCATCCACATCGGCAACGACATATTCCACATCGGGATTCACCCAGAAATTCGTCTGTCCGAAGACCGTCTCCGGCCTGAGCGTAGCGGCAACAAGGCATGCATCCGTTCCTTCGAGTTTGAACTTCAGAAGCGTGTATTCCAGTTTCTCCGCATTCCCTCCCTTGGATATGTCTGTCTCTGAGGGGTCAACGGCCACAGGCCCGCACTTTATACACATCGGCGCGTAATACGGTTTCTGGGTGAGAAGACCGCGCTCTTTCAGCCTCAGGAACTGCCATTCTATGAACCTCTGATATCCCTCGTCTATGGTCGTGGTGAATGCGCTCCAATCCGCTAGAAACCCGAACTTCTTCCAGTATTCTTCAACATAGACATTTGCAAAGAACCTGACGACTTCGTTCGGGTCCTTTAATTTCTCGATTTCCTCTTCGGGACAGCCGTTGGCCCTCAGATAATCCATTGTCCTCTCATCCCCTCTTTCAACCTTCGCAGCCAGAGCTATCGCTATATTGCCGGTCGCATGGGCGCCCACCGGAAAGAACACGTTGTGCCCGGTCATCCTTTTGTATCTGGCGAGGACATCGGTGTATGTGTATCCTCTCATGTGGCCGACATGCAGGTATCCCGAAACTCCCGGATATGCGAATATTATGAAGAACTTCTCTCTGCTGTCACGCTTCGCTTCGTAGAGCTTCGACGAGTTCCAGCGCTCTCTCCACTTTTTCTCGACACTCCGGAAGTCATAGTCTCTGGGCATGAAAGGGGTTTAAAGGGAAGGGGATATAAAGATAACCCAGGAATTGGCGGAATGAGCCGCAAGCTTCTCGGACAGGCTTTGACGGCATATTCGAGAAAGAAAATCCTTTATATCTTCGGGGTATGCAGAGCCATGAAGGTCTTCGTAAGCCGCAGAATACCCGAAAAAGGCATAAAGATGCTTGAAGAGCGCTATGATGTTGAAGTAAATCCTTATGACCGTGTTCTCACGAAGGAAGAGATAATCGAAGGAGCGAAGGATGCGGATGCCCTTCTCTGCCTTCTCACGGACCCTATTGACAGGGATGTCATCGATGCGGGGGGAAAACTGAGAATAATATCCAACTACGCCGTGGGCTATAACAACATAGATGTGGAATATGCCTCAAAGAAAGGGATACTCGTAACCAACACACCGGGAGTTCTCACCGAAACCACCGCGGACCTCACATGGGCCCTTCTCACGGCAATAGCTAGAAGGGTCGTGGAAGGCGATAAATTCATGCGTGATGGGAAGTTCGGGGGCTGGGCTCCGATGCTGATGCTCGGCACGGACCTCCACAAAAAGACCCTCGGAATCGTCGGAATGGGAAAAATAGGGCAGGCGGTTGCCAGAAGAGCGAAAGGCTTCGATATGAAAATCATATATTACGGCAGAAAGAGGAAGTCTGAGGTTGAAAGGGAAATAGGCGCCGAGTATGTGCCTCTCGATGCTCTGATGAGGAATAGCGATTACATAAGTCTGCATGTGCCGCTCACACATGAAACGAAGAACATGATAGACAGGAAGATGCTCGAACTCATGAAACCTTCCGCATATATCATAAACACCGCCCGCGGCGAGGTGATAGACGAGCCGTATCTCATCGAGATGCTGAAAAACAGAAGGATAAGAGGTGCGGCGCTCGATGTTTTCCAGGGCGAACCGCTTAATGTTAACCCCGCGCTCTATGAACTCGACAATGTGGTACTTGCACCTCACATAGGGAGCGCCTCACTGGAAACCAGAACAAGGATGGCTGTGATGGCGGCACAGGCGGTAATCGATGTCTTGGAAGGAAGGGAGCCGGAGAACAGGGTGAACTGAGATTTGAATTCATGTCACATTGGATTGACATTGTTCTTAAAAAATAAGAGAAGAGTTTATAGTTGGAGACATAACTTTCTAAACTTATGGTGTCCAAGCTACCAAACTCTTAAATATTAACTCTCATTGTTGTAAATATGCCCGGAGGAATGAGAGGCAGAGGCAGAGGCGGCAGATGGATATCCAGCGTACCATCGGTAAGAGTATTCGCACCGCTCGGACAGCCGTGGGGCCGCACACCTGTGATAGTCCTGCTTCTCAGCGAGTTGGAGGCCATGCGTCTGGTGGATTTCGAGGGATTGACACAGGAGGAGGCGGCACACCGGATGGGAGTTTCCAGAAAAACGCTGTGGAATGACCTGCAGAGCGCAAGAAAAAAGGTTGCGGAAGCCCTATCAAAGGGTTGGGCGATAGAGATACATCAGGATGAGAGCGCAGTCATAGTGGACAGAAATGAACAAAAACTTTAAATATTACCTCGCATTTGAGTATTTTAGGTGATAATGATGCCAAGAGGAATGAACGGTAGAGGATTCGGAAGAGGCCGGGGATTCGCCCCGGGCAGCGGATACGCTTACGGATGGCCGGCATACGGATACGGTGCGGGCTATGGCGGAAGAGGCAGAGGGATAGGCGCAACGCTCGGTTACTGCCCTTACACCGGAATGCCCAGAGGCTGGAGATGGTACGGCTACGGAATGCCGCAGTACAACCCGTCTTACCCTGCAGGATACCAGTACGCTCAGCCGTACACATACAGGAGGGACGGACAATGAAGATAGCTGTCAGCACGAACGGCGGAGGACTTGAGGATACGGTTTCTCCTGTTTTCGCAAGAGCACCCACATTCACGATAGCAGAGATTGAGAACGGCGAGATAAAGGATGTCAGGGTGATGCAGAACCCGGCGGCCATGGCAGGAGGCGGTGCGGGGATACAGGCAGCGCAAATGCTGGTCAATGAAGGAGTTCGGGCGGTCATAGCCGGAAACTTCGGGCCAAATGCCTCGGGAATACTCGCACAGTCCGGGATTGCCATGATAAGTTCAGCCGGAACGAAGGTGGAAGATGCCGTGAAATCGGCGGAGAAAGGCGCTCCGACATCTACAGCACAAGCGACACCCGCAGCACCGGCATATAACTATCCCGCACAGCCGTACGGTTACGGCTTCGGACCTGGCATGGGTCGAGGCATGGGCTACGGCAGAGGCGGAGGCTGGGGCGGCAGAGGAAACAGATGGATGTACTACGCCACAGGGCTTCCGGGCTGGCAGAGACTGGGATACAGTCCCGGATGGGTCGGAGTGACACCCAATGGTATGCCTCCGTATCTGCAGGGATATCCGGCAGTTCCTAATGCTCCCGTGGGTGTGTGGCCTGCTGCCCC
>WALJ01000003.1 GCA_015522885.1 Thermoplasmata archaeon | reverse complement strand
TATAGGAGAGAGAAGTTTCTGAAGATGCTCAGGGAAAGAAGGGAAAAAGGAGATTTCGTGGACTTCGATGAGGCCCTCGAATGACCTATAGGCTCCTGATCGAGGAAAGAGCTGTTGAGGAGCTGAAATCACTTCCCCCGAAAATCCGGGAGAGAATCAAAAAGAAGATAGTATCCGTACTTAAAGAAAACCCGTTTCCCGGAGACAAGGGCGATATCAAGAAGATTCAGGGCTCCAAGTTTTGGAGACTGAGAGTTGGGGATTATCGGGTCTTCTATGACGTAGTCAGAGAGGAAAACACCGTCTATATTTTATCCGTACGGCACCGCTCCAAAGCATATCGGGAACTATAAGAACATCCTGACTCGAAGGAGATAACCGAAAGAGCAAAGGTAGCAAATCCGTATTTTGAAAGAGTGCCGATAAGGAAGTGGATGATGGTTGTGAGCGATGGGGGGAATGTGGAGATGAGAGGGAGCGAAGCGTAGAAATGTATGCCGATAAAAAAGGAGCTGATAAGGTTTCGTATCTTATCACATGTCGTTCCGATGTCCCTTCCCTATTCCGAGATAGATGAATCCGAGCTCTTCAGCATCCTTTCGGGACACTAAAGAGCCCTGCAAATCCTTTACCCTCGAGGGCCGAGCCGCAGATATAAGTTTCATTCGATGACCAGTTCGATGGGGCAGCATCCAGTCACCCGCTGTTCCCATCCCTCGACAGCTTCTCCCTGTCAAAGCGCTCCAGAATCACCTCGTACACATCCGGGTATCTCCTGAAAAGCTCCTCCATGTCCTCTTTCATGGTGTCTATCGGACCTCTATGTGAACTCCTTATGAACTCCCTTTCCTCTTCTTTCAGAAGCATCTCCTTTGCGATGAGAGCGTTCTGCCAGAGATATTCTACCTGAGATTTCTTATAACCATAGGCAATCATAAGAGGATACCATCTGTTGAACACCTCTATCGCCTCTTCAGGATGCCCAGCTTTCCATTTTACATAGGAACTTATGGGAGCAAACTCGAACAGCGTAAGTACATCATTTTGAGGTATCAGCGCTTCCGCCTCTTTCAGGAGTTTGTAGGATTTTTTGAAATCCCTGATTGTAACATTGTAATAGTAAATTAAATTATATATTAAATGTGTTTTTAATTGCAGGTCATCTTTTTTCTTTATTATAGAATTATATTTTTCAATAAATTTTATATAATTCTTTATGTAAAAAATTTTGTCATCTTCTCTCTGAAATAACACAATATTTGAATATATGCGTAGACCCAATCCATACAACTCCGCCAGGATTTCCATTCTCCACCCGGAAGTGTCCTTTCTCTCATTTTCTTCTATGCGCCTCTCTGTCTCTTCAAAGAGTTGTCTGAGAATAGATACATCCCTAATATATTCCTTGGATGCGAACGTTTTTTAATGTCCAATACGGTGTTCTCCAATCTCTGGTACATCTCTTCCGATGCCCCAATCATGTCATATTCTCTTCGTATTTCCTCGCTCAGTTTGAGTTGTCGTTCAACTCTTCTCTTCAACTCCTCAGCATCTTCCAGCCCCCAGAGCCCCCAGAGTTGTTTATAAGTCTCCATCCTCAGATACTTGTAGCTCGCGCGGGCGTATATTTCCCAGAGTTCCAGCGATTCTGCAAGATCCATCAGCCTGCGGAATATCCTGCTCTTCTCCTCGAAACTTCCCATGTTCGGCACCGCGAATGTCGCCTCGTCCATTATCCTCAGAAGCTCCTTGGAGTCCTTCATTCCCGGGAATTCCAGAACTTCCTCGATTATCAGGAACGGGTTCTCAGGGAAGATGTCTGCTTTTCTCATCCTTCCCACCCATTCGGAGAGAAGTTTCAGCACCTCGTCCATCTTCGATGTGTCCTTTGCCCTCTTCATGTGCTCTATCCACATTGACAGGGCATCCCTGTACTTTCCATCCTCCTCAAGGCTTTTCTCCGCCTTGAGAAATAGTTCAGGCTCAGCCTCTTCCCTGAGCATTGCGGCCATCTCCGGATATCTGAACCCCATCTCCGAGTCCAGAACCACATATCCCCTTTTCTCAAGAGATTTCAGCAACTCTTTCTGAGCCTCTCCCACATATTCCATATTTATCCCGTAATCACCGAAAAGCGAGAGATAACTCATGAGTTCCCTTTCATCCTCCGATAGTCTCGAGATTTTGCGCTCCGCAACCCTGTGGAAGTCCGATATCACCTCGTAACTTTCATCGGGAATTTCAGCGCCCCTGTTCAGAAGAATCTCTATGTTCTCGGAAACAAGCAACGGGTTTCCGCCTGTTCCTTCATATATCTCTTTCATCAAGTCTTCCGAGATACTGCCTGTCTTCGATTCTATGAACTCCTTCGTGGAGTCGTAATCCATATTATTCAGAACTATGCTTTCGTACCCTCCCATTTCGAGAGGGGTGCCCGATGCCAGCACCACGGTCAGATTGTATCTCCTGTACATTTTCGGCAGGCCTTGTATTATGTTCATGGAAAGCTCATCCATCCTCTCAGCATCGTCCATCAGTATGGCTATCTTCGACCCGTCCTTCAGTTTCTCCGACAGCTTGGTGAAGAACCTGTTTATGAAATTGTACTCCTTTTCCCCGAAAGAGACATTCTTCTTCTCCGAAAGTTCCTCTATGGGCCCGAAAAGCTCAGTCATTCCCCTGACTTCCTCTGTTTCCACCCCGTTCCACTCCAGCACTGTGCTGTGATATTCCATCTTTATCCTGTCCACGACATTCTTCATCCTCAGGTTGAGGTTCTGCGGTATTTTTCCCTCCAGAAGAACGGCGAATGTCCCGAAGTCCCTGACAGAATAGAGGGCTATGATGTGGTCCTCGAAGCTCAGCATTCCGTACGCCTCTTCGAGAACATCCGAGCCTTCCTTGCTGAAAGTATCCCTTATGAAGCTCCTGACCACCTGAAGCATGGATGCCACGATGTCGCTGTCGATGCTTTCCGACAGTTCCTTGCTGACCATGAGAACGCCGCTGTGGTGTATGAACATGATGTCTATTATCTCGAAACCCGACTCCACTATCTCTTCCAGCGGACCTCTGAATGCCTTTTTCAGTGTGCCTCCTCTCTCTTTCGATGGAGTGGCTCTGGCTATGGCATATCCCCTTGAAAGCAGGCTCTTTTCTAGCGTGTCCAAGGTACTGGTCTTTCCTGTCCCCATTTCCCCACGTATTACTATGAAAGATGATTTTGAGGACCCCATCATGCTCAAAACCTTTTGAGCGGCAGACTGAATTGAAGCATGCTTCTCTTCAACGCTCTCTCCTTTTGGCCCCTCTGCGTTATTCATGCGCCAACTAAGAAAAAGCGCGTATTTATCTTTTTCCACACTGATTTTTACTCCAACTCAAGTTCGATGGGGCAGTGGTCCGAGCCCGTTATTTCATTCAATATCTCCGCCTTTTTTATCCTGTCCTTCAACTCCTCGCTGACCACGAAGTAGTCTATCCGCCAGCCGATGTTCCTCTCCCTCGCTCTCGTGCGGTAGCTCCACCATGAGTATTTCACCTCATCGGGATGCAGGTATCTGAATGTGTCGATATATCCATGTTCCAGCAACTTCGTCATCCAATCCCTCTCTTCCCTTGTGAATCCCGGGTTCCCCTCGTTGTCCTTCGGTCTTGCTATATCAATCTCCTTATGCGCCACATTGAAGTCCCCGCATATGACCACCGGCTTTTTCTTTCTCAGTTTCTCGGAGAACTCCAGGAGTTTATCGTTGAAGTCCGTCTTGAAGTCCAGCCTTGTGAGGCCGTGCTGGGAATTCGGAAAATATGCGTTTATCAGGTAGAAATCATCGAATTCCAGCGTCAGAACCCTTCCCTCGGAATCGTATGTCGGATGCCCCATCCCGTAAATCACATCCTTCGGCATAATTCTCGTATATGTCACAACTCCGCT
>WALJ01000002.1 GCA_015522885.1 Thermoplasmata archaeon | reverse complement strand
GGTGCGGGCTCTGTGATTTTGCCGGGAATAACAATAGGAGAGAGCGCAATGGTGGGTGCCGGTTCTGTTGTAACAAAGGATGTTGCACCTCACACTGTGGTATATGGAAATCCCGCAAAGCCGGTGGAGGACAGGGGATAGAAAAGCCTCTCGTATGATATGTTTTAACTCCTAATTATCGTCTAAATTCAAGAAAAAAATAATCTTAGAAAAAACTCATTAAAACCGCTAGAACTCCGCACAGACTGTATATTATAAGCATCCTGTTAACAAGCTCGTTCTCATTCATCGGATTTCTGCTCAGGATGAAATAGGGCAGGGTGAACCACTTCGCCCCATCAGGTGTCTTCAATCTCCCATCTCCGAGAAGTATCGGTTGTCTGCATGCACTCCTCCTATCCACGCCTTTCCAGTTGTGATATGAAGTGGAAAAAAGCTTGAAAAATGCTGGCAGTATGGCAATAACTCCGTAGAATTCAATATTGCCTACGATTACTCCGACACATATTAATGTGCCTATGCTCAGAGTGCCGATATCCTCTATAAAACAATATCCCACGATTCACCAAAACTCTTTTAACCCCTTAAATATAGCTGTCTTTTACACTCCATCTATGGAGGAACTCATATGGAAACTCTGAAAACTGCAGTGATAGGCACCGGCCAGATGGGGCAGCACCACGCGAGAGTATATTCCGAGATTCAGAACTCCGAATTCGTGGGAATTGCCGATATAGATATTGAGCGGGCTAGGAAACTGGCAGAGAAGTACGGAACAAAAGCGTACAAAGACTACGGAGAGCTTCTGGAAAAGGAAAGACCCGATGCAGTCTCCATAGCTGTTCCGACAAGTATGCATTCTGAGATTGGCAGAGAGGTACTGAAATTTTCCAATCTTCTTGTTGAAAAACCTATAGCAGATACGGAAGAAAATGCTCTTTCTCTTATAGAAGCAGCGAAGAAAAATGAAAAAAAGCTTATGGTGGGCCAGATAGAAAGATTCAATCCGGTCATCCGGTACTTCAGGGAGTGGGTAAAAAAGAACGGATACAGATATATGGCGTTCAACATAGTGAGAATAGGTTTTCCCAATCCGAGGGCAGGCATAACCAATGGTGTGATACTTGATCTCGGCATTCACGATATAGACATGGTGAGATATCTGACGGCCGAGGATGTGCTGGGTGTGGATGCCAGAGCCGTGAGTCTCTTCGAAAGCACGAAATTCGAGGATCATGCCCAGATATGGCTCAAAATGAGAAATTCCTCCGCAAGCATAGTCACCAACTGGACATCGCCCGTAAAGGTCAGGGAGATGAATGTCGTTCTTGACAAAGCATTTGTGAAGATAAACTATCTCACGCAATCGATGGATATCGCAATGAAAAACAACGGGGAGCCGAATTCGACCCTCTTAGGCTATCCGACAAAGCACATCGATCTCAAATATAAAGAGCCTCTGAGAACGGAGATAGAGGAATTTCTGAGTTCTATAACTGAGAACAGAGCTCCCTCTGTCACGGGGGAGGATGCTCTGGAATCGCTGAAAATAGCCTTGAAAGCCGAAAGAATCGTGAGAGGGGTAATTGAATGATCTTCATAGCAGATACGGCCATCGTGGATGAAAAGGCAAAAATCGGTGATGGGACAAAGGTATGGCACCATGCACAGATAAGAGAAAATGCAGAAATAGGGCAGAACTGCAATATCGGGAAGGATGTTTATATCGATTTTGGAGTTAAAATAGGGGACAGGGTGAAGATACAGAACCATGTTTCGGTATATCACGGCGTTGAGGTGGGAGACGATGTTTTCATAGGGCCGAGCGTGGCGTTTACGAATGACAAATACCCTCGCGCATGGGTTTGGGGGGAAGACAGGCTCTGCAAAACAAAGGTAGGCAATGGAGTGAGCATAGGAGCCAATGCCACCATAGTCTGCGGTATAAATATGGGAGATTACTCCATGATAGGTGCGGGTTCGGTTGTGATAAAAGATGTGCTTCCACATGCACTAATCATCGGAAATCCCGGAAAAACAGCAGGATTTGTCTGTGAATGCGGGGAAAAGCTCGATGAGAACTTTTACTGTAAAAAATGCGGAAAAAGCTTCCCGGAATTGGAAGAATATGTGAAGACGGAGAGATAGCATGATACCAATAGCAAGACCGGATATAGGAGATGAGGAGAAGAAAGCGGTTATGGAGGTGCTCGATTCCGGCATGCTCGCCCATGGAGACTGGGTGAAGAGATTCGAGAAGAAGTTCGCAGAATATATCGGTGTCAGAAATGCTGTGTCCACAACAAGCGGAACACAGGCCCTTGTCCTCGCACTGGAAGCCCTCGACGTAAGAGAGAAGGAAGTCATAGTTCCGAGCTTCACATTCATAGCAAGTGCGACCAGTGTGATACGGGCGGGAGGAATCCCGGTTTTTGCGGATGTCAGACCGGATACCTTCAACATCGATCCGGAAGATTTTAGAAAGAAGATAACCAAAAGGACAGCGGCCGTTGTACCCGTGCATCTCTACGGTCAGCCTGCGGAGATGGATGAGGTAATGGAAATTGCAGAGGAGAACGGGATTTCGGTCATCGAGGATGCATGTCAGGCCCACGGTGCGGAGTGGAAAGGGAAAAAAGCGGGAAATCTCGGAGATATCGCAGCTTTCAGCTTTTATCCCACCAAGAACATGACCACTGGAGAAGGAGGAATGGTGACAACAAATGACTGTGAACTCGCTGAAAAAATAAGATCTCTTATAAATCACGGGCAGAGCGAGAGGTACAGACATACCGAACTTGGATGGAACTTCAGGATGACGAATATTGCCGCTGCAATAGGTACGGAGCAACTTGGGAAGCTGGATAGAAACAATAAAACGAGGAGGAAAAACGCAGAGATTTATAACAAAGAGCTTGCGGACATAGCTGTCACCCCCTATGTGGATGAAAGAGCATACCACGTTTACCACCAGTATACGATAAAAACCAGATCAAGAGACAGAATAATCGATGAATTCAAAAAAGAGGAAATAGGTTTCGGTATATATTATCCCATAGCGATACATCAGCAGGAAGTTATGAAGAAACTGGGTTATACCGCAAAGCTTCCGATTACCGAGAAACTTGTGGATGAGGTCATTTCATTACCCGTGCACCCTCTTGTGAGCGAAGAGGACACGGAAACGGTGATAAAAGCGATAAAAAGAGCACTCACATAATAACACTGTTCGACCCTATCGTTCCCTGAACCTTTGCGCTGGGCCCTATCATCGTACCCTGCCCTATCAGCGTTCCCGGAAATATGCTTACATTGATTCCCGTATGGGCATCATCCCCCATTATGACCCCGAGCTTCCTTCTTCCGGTGTCCGCATATCTTCCTTTCAGATTCACAAGTATGCTCTTTTCATCGAGCCTCAGGTTTGCTATCTTAGTTCCCGCACCGAGATTGCAGTTCGCCCCGATGACGCTGTCTCCGACATAGTTGAAATGCGGAATCTTGCTGTTGTCCATGATTATCGAGGCCTTTATCTCCGAGG
>WALJ01000001.1 GCA_015522885.1 Thermoplasmata archaeon | reverse complement strand
GGCACACATCCGGGGCATACGACCGATGCCGTCGCCGCGATGCTTGCCGAAAGAGCCGGTGCGGACACTCTGATAGATGCGACCTCCGTCAATGGTGTTTACACCGATGACCCGATGAAGAATCCGGATGCGAGGAGGATAGACCGGATGACGCACAGAGAACTCCTTGAGCTGGTGATGAATGCAGGCACAGACGGCGCTGGCTCGAATATCATCATCGACCCGATGGCAGCGAAGATTGCGGAGCGCTCCTCGATAACCCTCTACGTGCTCAACGGAAGGGACCTTGATGCCTTTGAAAGGGCGATAAAAGGGAGAAGGTTCGACGGGACCGTGGTAGGGAAAGAATAGCGTATTATACATCCAATAATTCCGTAAGCCGTGAGACCACACAAGAGAATGCTCAGGAAACTTGTGGAGGAATGGCTCCTCCTCTGCATAGGCATCGCCCTGATTGTAAGCTCGCTTTATCTTGGTCGTATTCCTTCTTATAGTGAGGATGATTTCAAGGTTATCTACATCCTCTTCATTTTTCTTGTGATAGTTCGCGGGCTTGAGGAAAGCGGATTCCTGAATCAGATGATTGGTATATTCAAGAGATTCGGAAATGCAGGTCCCAGCCTTGTAATTTCAACAGCAATTCTTTCCATATTCGTGACCAACGACATTGCGCTCCTCGTCATCGTTCCGATGACCCTGTCGATGAATCTGAAGGACAGAGGGTTTATCGTCATAATGGAGACTCTGGCTGCCAATGGAGCATCTGCGATAAGCCCTTTCGGAAACCCTCAGAACATACTCATCTATTTCCGATATAGGGTGGGTCTCGACGATTTTACAATCGCCATACTTCCTTTTGTGCTGGTTTCCATGGTCTTTGTCATGCTTCTCACGTTTCTTAGGGTCAAACATAAAGGTCCCGGTGACATTGAAAAAAGGGAGCGTTTTGTTCTGACAGGGACTTCCTCTTTCTACCTTTTCTCGTTCGTCATTTTTGTCTTTTCCATCCTTAGAATCCTTCCTTTATGGCTCGGCGCGATTCCTCTTTTCTATGCTGTTGTATTAGACAGAAATTCTCTCAAAATAGATTACCTGCTTCTGGCCACCTTCTTCGTATTCTTCGGATTAACCGACAACATTTCAAACATGATTGGGCCGAATATCTCCAGTTCTTCTGATGTTTTCCTATACTCCGCACTTACGAGCCAACTTATGAGCAACGTACCCTCAACCCTTCTTCTCGCGGATTTCACTGCGAACTGGAAGGCTCTTCTGTGGGGCGTCAGTGTCGGTGGTTTCGGCAGCATAATGGGTTCCATGGCAAGTCTAATCTCCTACAGATTCTACAAGACAAAATTCGGAAAATCCTTGAAATTTCTCATTCGATTTCATATCTACAGCTATGCTGCATTCTTTCTGGGGATTGTACTGTTTTATGTGATACAGGATTTCTGGATAATCGGTTAATCAGATTCCATACAACATAACGAACGCAAGTACAAGCACTGCAATCACAAATATCGCTATGCTTATCAGGCTCAGCCTCTTATTCTTAGTATCTATTATAAGAGGTATCGGCCCTAAAAGAACTACGCCCACACCTCTCTTTTCAGTGTTCATGTCTTTTCCCAGACCGTATCCCGCCCTGAATCCTGTTGAAATGTCGAAAAAGCTCAGTAATAGAAGAATGGAACCGAGAAATAAGAACAGCACACCGAGACCTCCGAGAGGGCCGGTAGTTACTATGAAAGGGAAGATGAGAAGCAGTCCCGCATGCGCTCCCGCCACAAACATCAGTGCCACTCCGGCGATAATCAACGTTATTCCGAACATCGCCTTTCCGTTCATATCATTCCTCCAGAATGCTCTTCATCGGGTCGGTGCCGAATCTCACATCCTTATTGCCTATTTTCATATAGAGAAGCCCGTCCCGGTCCATGGTAATCTCGTATTCCATTCCCATTGCTCTGACAATCTCCTTGATTCTGTCGGAAGCATTGCTCCGTCTTTCTTCGTAAAGTTTCTGAAGTTCCGAGAGTTTTTTTGTCGGGTAATATCTCATGTTCCTGCCGTCCCTTGTTTCGGCCAGTATTCCGGAGGCCATAAGTTTTTTGAGAATCTTTCCCATACTCTGTCTCGAGAGTAAGAGACTTTCGGAGAGCTCTTTTTGTTTGATGCCCGGGCTTTCAAGCACGGTCAGAAATATCTTCCTGACTCTGGACTCTTTTACTAAGGAGAGCACTTCGCAGTCTCCTTCCCTCACATGCATCCTTATAAAGAATCTCTTTTTCGCTCCTATCTCCGCCTCTCCTACGAATTCGAGCCTTTCCATCGCTCTCAGATGCCATAGCACGCCTCTATCAGATATGTTCATAAGTTTCGCTATCTCAGAGGAGGTACAGCAGGGATTTCTGGAAAGATGGGAGAGAATATCCAGCCGTCTTTCGAATCCTTCGGTCTTTCTATTGTCTTCTCCTGAAATTGCTCTCTCGAATTCTTCTCCAATCCTCGGAGAACTCATGAACTATACTCTCATTCGTTGTATATAAAGATTCTTTTAAGGAAGGGAGATGTTGTCAGTTTAACGATATATGATTCATCCGTTCATCCGATACTCTGTTTTCAATCATATTTTCAGAATCAAAACAAAAAATAAATTATAGCATATTTAAATCTATATCTTTTAGTTGACAATATCTTCTGACGGTAGAGTACGCTTATTTTTTCGCTTACTTTCGCCCTTTGCATGAAGTTAAAGGGCTCTCGCCAGAGATTGGAGCGCATCTCTGTCGATAAACCCATCGCTTATTCCTCCTTTTTCATTCTTCTCTGAAATTGAGAAAATCATACCGTTCTCTTCAGTTTTCGGTCTTCTTTCCTTCTTTAACACAGGAATCTCTCCTGTCTCTCGATATTCCTTGAGAATCTGCTG